>CBDTYO010000644.1:0-1513 GCA_965364615.1 uncultured Bacteroidia bacterium | reverse complement strand
CGGGATCAGGGAGCTTGTGTTCCTTTCGGTCCAGGGCGTCGAGAACCAGAAAGGGATCCCTCACCATAAGATAGAAAAGCTGATCCTGGAGAAGGGACTTGATTATGCCTTTCTCCGCCCCTCTTATTTTATGCAGAATCTCACCAGCACCCTGCTGCACGAAATCAAATACGAGGACCGGATCTTCATCCCCTCCGGGAAACTTAAGTTCACATTCTAAGCGACTTTGAGAGATACCGCAACCGGTCCTACGAAATCACCGGATCTGAACAGAAGGATTTTGCCGAGGTGGCTGCGCTGCTATCGGAAAAAACCGGCCGGCCCATTCGGTACGTGAGCCCCGGCCTCATGCGCTTCTTCCGGGCCAAACGGAAGCTGGGAATACCGAAGATGATGATCTTTGTGATGATCATGCTACACTACCTGCCCCGTTATTCAAAGCGCGGCCATGAGCTCACAGGTACCGTCCTGGAGATCACGGGCCGCCAACCGCTGACCCTGGCGGATTTTATCGAACGGGAAAAAAGCAAGTTCAATCCTTGAGTCAGTTGCCACCAATAAAGCAAGCGATTCCTTGCCATTCAGATGCATACTCCTGGATAAACAGAGGGCCTTTGTTCGTGGATACATGTGGCACAGGGATTCTTTCCCAAGGCGCATGTTTCACTACCTGAGCGGAGGCGGGAAGGCGCGAAGATCTTCCTCCGAAAGGGTATGCATGTTGAAAGCCTGCCATTCCGGGGTAACGAATTTGAAGCGGCCAATGCCTATGTCGCCATTGGTCTTCCACTGATCCCACTCCGAATCGAGGTCACGCCAGTAGTCTGCCCCCACGCTCAGCATATAGGTCGACTGGTCTCTGTCATCGGGTAGAGCAGTGTCGTGCAGGATCAGGCGGGCCTGACAGGTGGAAAACACCCCGGCAATATCTGTGGGATCGATGGGGGTCCGGCCCGAAGGGGACCAGAAATGGTAATTGTAGCCTTCGGGGGTGCGGATCGAAACCGATCCGGAGGCTTCCGGCCTTGCATCGGCCGGGATGTTGATGTCGTCCACAAAATCTTCCACATAGGCTGCCCCGTCGACCGAATAATCCCCGCTCCACCGGTACCATTGCCGGTCCCTTTTGCTCAGATAGTAGGTCTCCAGGTTCCGGAGCTCCACCCGGGTATTGTTGGCCGGATTGCCTGCCTCCGACACATAGACCTGTCCCCAGGGCATCAGGGCCGAAAAGCCGCCCGGATCATTTCCCATGCCCACCCGGGGGCATTTTTGCCATCCGTACTTTTCGGGGACCCCGTGGGGAAGGGCCTCGTGGCACAGGGCCATGTCATCGATGATCTCCCCGACGGAATTGACCCTGTGATCCAGGTCCTCCAGGCTCCAGCGGTCATGCCATTGGATCTCCATCGCACCCCCCAGGATCCTGAGAGGAAGCCACACATACCTGGAATCTTCCAGGTCCGTTTTGTTCCAGCGGTCGGCCAAAAATATGAATGCATCCTTTTTTCCG
>CBDTYO010000643.1:0-1531 GCA_965364615.1 uncultured Bacteroidia bacterium | reverse complement strand
ATGCGGGTGCGCATCCAGACCACTCCTTCCAGCATTCCGATCTCTTGGATGGAGCTCCATTCGGCCGGACAAGGCATGGTCTTCCATGCTCCATCGTCATAGCTTATTGAATTCCATCCCTCTCTGTATCCGATGTTATCGCTGTTCTGGAAATCCCACTGGCTGGCTATTTCCGCTTCCATCCTGGCCACTTCCTCTTCGGCTTTTTTCACTTCCTCCAATTCCTTGTGCAGCTCTTTCCCGAAAAAGTAGCCCACCGCGCTAAAGCCTTCCACGCTTTCCGGCGTACAGGCTTCCCAGGCCCCGGTCACATCCTCCAGCGGCCTGGGTGCAATGTGCTTCTTCACGGTAAAAAGCCTGATATCAGGGAAGTCGGCCCGGGGGATTTCCGTTTCCGCTGTTTCCGCCCTGGACAGGGGCCACTCCATGTTGGATTGACCCGAGCAGATCCAGAGCTCACCCAGCAGAACATCTTCCAGGACCCGTTCGATATCTCCCCGGATGGTCAGCGTATAGGGTCCCCCTGCTTCCCCTGTGAGCACTTTTACCTGCCAGTTTCCCTGTTTGTCCGCGCGTGTGGAATAGGTTTTCCCGTTCCAGCTGGTGGTCACCGTGACCTTCCCCGAGGGTTCGGTCCAGCCCCAGATCCTGGCAAAGGAATGTTGCTGAAGCACCATGTGGTCGCCCAATATGGCCGGCAGTTTCAAGGAAGCTGCCTGGAGATCCTGGACCAGAAATCCCAGGAATAATACTGAAATCAAAACTCTAACCTTCATATGATAATGCATTAATATTAAACCCATTAACGCTTGCATAGCAAGCCTGTAACCGTTCGCATCGCCAACTATTCATAGTCCCATTTCATGATCCAGGGATCGTTGGTGCGTTCCTGGAAAGCCCGCAGCTTTTTCTTGAGTCTTTCCAACTCACCTGCAAAGGCAGGATTGAGCGCCAGGTTCCGGGTCTCCCAGGGATCGTTCTCCAGGTCGTAGAGCTCGAACTGGGTCCGGTGCACATAGTCTTCGAGGCTTCGTCCGGCATACATGCCGGATTCGCTTTTCAAGGCCACCTGGTAGGTGGACGAGGCCCAGAGGTCCGTGGAACTGGGATAGGGCAGTTGCCAGGCCATGTTCCAGATCAGCTTATACTTCTCCTCGATCACCGTCCGCATGGGATAGTACATGGTGATCTCATGGAAGGTATGGGAAGCATAGGTCTCGTCCCAGCCTTCCACCGAGGGATTCTCCAGCACCGGGACCATGGAGCGTCCGTGAAAAGATCCATTCACCGTGGTAGAGGGATTCTCCTTCACAGGTTCAAAGCGTGCCCGCAGCTTCTCCTCGGCCTGGGGAAGCACCCCCGCCACATCCAACAGGGTCGGGGTCAGGTCCGCCCAATTGATCATGGCATGGCTGACGGTCCCTTTATGGGTACCCCCGGCATTCTTGATCAGGCAGGGAAGGTTGATCCCCGGCTGGTAGATGGTGGTTTTGGCCCCCGGGAAGGCGATCCCGTTGTCGGAGATATATAA
>CBDTYO010000642.1:0-1543 GCA_965364615.1 uncultured Bacteroidia bacterium | reverse complement strand
GAGAACACCCCCATTGGAAGCATCGCCCAGTTCTTATCCCTCACTTCCTCCCTGCTGGAAGAAAATATCTTTTACGCCTCGAACACCATTACCTGGAAGGTGAGTACACCCTCCTTTCAATTCCGGACCGAAGGGACCATGCGGGTGGAGTTTGAGGATGTAACCGTGGCATGTTATTCTGGAAGAGACTTCATACAGATCTTGAATGCCAACGGATATATCGATCCGTTTACCCTTGAATGGATGGGTACAGGAGGGAAGGTGACCTGGGAAAGAACCGGCATGCCCGATAGCGAGATGCATGCCATCCTGCACAATTACAGGATCAACCTGAAGACACCGGGATATTCGGCGGATTCAGTGGATATGTACTATCCGGCTCTTTTTAAGGGTATTGCCCAAGGCAGACTGGAAGATAAGGTCACCCTGATTCAAGACCTGGCTTCCATCAGGTTTCCAAAATTCTCCTCCTATCAGAACAATTACAACATTGAGGATTATATTCCCGGCATTGACTACAGCGGTGGACTCACCATTGAAGGTGCAAACCTGGTAGGCTCAGGTGTAGCCGGGGACCCGGCCGAACTGAAGATTTATGCTGATGATACCCTGCGCATCAGGGCACTTAGTGACAGGGTTTCAATGAACGGGCGTTTCATTCGGTCGCCACATGCTTCCGTATCTATTTTCTTCGGGACAGACTCCATTTACCATCCCGACCTGGAACTTTCCTTTGATGTGGGAAAGGACCAGGTAAGGCTCAATAAATCGGAAGACTTCAAATCGCTGGGGCCCTACACCAACAGTTACCACAACATCGATATGAATTTCGATGAGCTTTTCTGGAACCGGGGGGAGTCTGCCATGAAGTTCCAGGCCCTCCAGGGCACCTCTGTAGGCAGGGCCACATTCGAATCAAACACCTTTTTTGACTACGATTTCTTTCTGCAGTTGCAGGGCATGGACTATGAGCATCCGCTGGCCCAGCTATATACCTATTCAAAGGCACTGGGCGGAAGGACTTTTGCCATTCAGAACTATGCCGGCTATGTGGGATATTCCCTGTACCAGGTCCGGCACCTGATGATGGGACTTTCCAAACTGGGATTTGTCTATTACGACGATCAGACGGACCTGATCACTGTGAACCAGAAGACCTTTGATTACATCAGTGCTTCCATGCGCCAGCGCGACTACGATGTGATCCGTTTTATCTCCCGCACGGAAGGGGCCTCCAACGCCGAACTTGACTTGTTCACCAGGGATCTGACCATCAGCGGGATCCCGGTCATTTTTCTGAGCGATTCACAAAATGTAAGATTGATTCCCCAGGAAAACAGCATTGTCATGAAACGCGACAGAAGCTTCCAGTTTGATGGTTTGGTGGATGCCGGACTTTTTCAGATATCCGGAAAGAATTTTTTCTTTGATTATGAAGAATTCAAGATCGATATGCAGCAGATCGATTCCCTGAAGCTTTTTCTGTTCCGCCGTCAACGCATTGCGGCGTTCGGGCTTTACGGGCGCGACCAGCAGCATATAC
>CBDTYO010000641.1:0-1553 GCA_965364615.1 uncultured Bacteroidia bacterium | reverse complement strand
AAAACTTCGAGGTGGCCGCTGTGGTCAGAGGCTTTCCCCGGAATTCGCACTTCAGGTTTAACATCCTGGGATCGATGACATCCATCTACCTGGCAGATGTAACAAGATGGCTGGGCAACAACAATTACACCTACATACGTCTCCGTCCTGGCACATCACCGGAGGAGCTTGAGGCCAAATTTCCCGATCTGATCGCGCAGCACATGGGCAGTGAACTGGAGGAAATACTGGGTCTCACCATGGAAGAATTCTTTGCAACGGGAAATACCTATGGCTATTTTCTCCAGCCCCTCAAGGATATTCACCTGGAATCGGACCTCCAGTTTGAGATCAATCCGGGAGGAAGCAAGGCTTCTGTGATCATCTTTTCCATCATCGCCGTATTTCTGATCCTGATAGCCTCCATCAATTTTATGAATCTCTCCACCGCCAGTGGCGCCCAAAGGGCCACAGAAGTAGGCATCAGAAAGGTGGCGGGAGCAGAAAAGAGGAGGCTCGTCTGGCAGTTCCTGACCGAATCCTTCCTGACTACGCTGATGGCATTGATCCTGGCGTCTGTTTTGGTGGAGCTCTTTCTTCCCGCATTCAATCATCTGGCCGGCAAGGAACTGGACATGTTTTCCCTGGGGCCCTTTAGAATCCTGCTGGGACTGCTGCTTATAGGGGCCTTTGTGGGTTTTGCCTCCGGCAGTTATCCGGCATTTTTCCTGTCCTCCTTTAAACCTGTGGATGTGCTGAAGAGCGGAGCCATGCGCGGGATCAGGGGTTCCTTCCTGCGACGGGTCCTGGTCACCTTTCAGTTTGTGGTTACCATAGTCCTCTTTATATGCACCATGGTGGTCAACCGCCAGATGAAGTACCTGCAGGATAAGGACCTGGGCTTCAATAAGGACAACCTGGTGGTCATTGACCGGGCCTATGTTTTGGAAGAGCAGATCGGGGCTTTTCGCCAGGAACTGCTGAAGAATCCTGCCATCAGGCAGGTAAGCGTGAGCAGTGCTGTTCCGGGGGGATTGATCGGGGATAATGCCTATCTTCCGGAAGGAGCCTCCACCGATGAGACCCATGCCATCAATAATATCTGGGCCGATTGGTTCTTTCAGGATACCTATGAACTTGAGATGGTGGAAGGACGGTGGTTCGATATGCAGAATCCCACCGATTCTTTTGCCCTGATCATCAGTGAGACTGCTGCCAAATCCCTGGGTTTTGAGGATCCCCTGAATCAGCGATTATACACGCAATTCGGGGAGAACACCGAGAGTCCGCACCCCGTCATCGGGGTGGTCAAAGATTTCCATTTTCAATCCCTGCACCAGGAGATCAGGCCCCTGATCATTCAATTTAACCGGGAGAATTTTTATCAGATGTCGGTCCGCATCAGTGAAAGCAATACCGGACTTACCCTGGAGTACATTGAGAAGACCTGGAACGCATTCATGGAGCAGCAGCCCATACATATGACCTTCCTCGAGGAAGAGCTGGCAGCGGTCGAGCGCGAGGCCGCGTCGCTCCGGCAGCAGGTGTCCTCGTCGGTCGACGAGGTCCGCGCG
>CBDTYO010000640.1:0-1585 GCA_965364615.1 uncultured Bacteroidia bacterium | reverse complement strand
ATCCCCAGAACGAGGGTGAAATGACACAAAAACTGAACAAAGAATACGATGCTGGAAGTATTACGGTTCTCGAAGGACTGTCGGCCGTTCGCAAACGGCCGGCGATGTACATCGGATCCACGGCCATACAGGGTTTACATCACCTGGTATACGAGGTGGTGGATAATTCCATTGACGAGGCCTTGGCAGGACATTGCAGCACAATAGATGTGACCATCAACGAAGACAATTCCATCACCGTGGTGGATGATGGCCGTGGAATTCCGGTGGATATGCACGAAAAGGAAGGGAAATCTGCCCTGGAGGTGGTCATGACCGTCCTGCACGCCGGCGGAAAATTTGACAAGGAATCATACAAGGTTTCCGGGGGCCTCCACGGGGTGGGGGTATCCGTTGTCAACGGGCTTTCGACCGAACTGAAGGCCGAGGTACACCGCGATGGCAATATCTATGAACAGACTTACCAGAAAGGGATTCCGAACGGTCCTATCGAAACGGTGGGCAAGACAGACAAAACAGGCACCATCATTACTTTCAAGCCCGACGCTTCCATTTTCACGGTGACAGAATATAAGTACGAGATACTCGCATCCAGGCTCCGGGAGCTGGCCTTTTTGAATAAGGGAATTAAGTTGAATATCAAGGATTTACGAGAGCGGGAAGAAAATGAGAATGGCAACGGCAATGGCAATGGCAATGGAAACGGCTTTCGCCATGATGAATTCTATTCAGAAGAGGGCCTCAAGGAATTTGTAGCCTTTCTGGATGCCACCCGGGAGAAGCTGATCGCCAGTTGAGATTGCACTTCAGTACAATACTTCCTTTTCAGAGAACATCCATTCTTATGTAAACAACATCAATACCATTGAAGGAGGCACCCACCTGAGCGGTTTCCGCAGGGGGCTCACCCGTACGCTGAAGACTTATGCTGACAAGTCGGGCATGCTGGCCAAACTGAAATTTGATATCAGCGGGGATGATTTTCGCGAAGGATTGACCGCCATCATCTCTGTGAAAGTGGCGGAACCCCAGTTTGAGGGACAAACCAAGACCAAGCTGGGGAACTCGGACATCATGGGTGTGGTGGACCAGGCCGTAAGCTCCTCCCTGGCCCATTACCTGGAGGAGCATCCCAAGGATGCCAAGCAAATTGTATCCAAGGTCATTTTGGCCGCAACGGCCAGGCATGCTGCCAGGAAGGCCCGTGAACTGGTACAGCGCAAGAATGTTTTATCCGGGGCCGGACTTCCTGGAAAACTGGCCGATTGTTCTGAAAAAGACCCCGCACTGACCGAGATCTACCTGGTGGAGGGCGATTCGGCCGGCGGTACAGCCAAACAGGGCAGGGACAGGGCCTTTCAGGCCATCATGCCCCTCAGGGGAAAGATCCTGAATGTGGAAAAGGCCATGGCCCACAAGATCTATGAGAATGAAGAGATCAAAAATATTTTTACCGCCCTGGGCGTGAAAATGGGGACCGAAGAGGACAGCAAGGCACTGGATCTGTCGGGACTCCGGTATCACAAGATCATCATCATGACAGATGCCGACGTGGACGGATCCCACATTGCCACCCTGATCATGA
>CBDTYO010000639.1:0-1590 GCA_965364615.1 uncultured Bacteroidia bacterium | reverse complement strand
GTCAAAGAAAAACAGGAATACCTGTCCCTGATCCGGGAACTGGCAGAACAGGGAACGAGCCGTGTCGTGATCGATCAAACCTTTCCTCTTGAAAACATCCGGGATGCCCATGCCTACGCGGAATCGGGAAGAAAAAAGGGAAACGTGGTCGTCCAGATAAATCAACAATAGAACAAAATTCCAAACATTAAGACAATGGAACCAGACATCGAACTCATAGATCACAACAAGCAGGTTAAGCTGATCAAAAGCCTTCCAAAGTACCTGCAATCAAAAAAGAAAGCACTTGAAGCAAATTACGGAGCAGAGAAGGCAAGCACGATCATCAGAGTAGCCAACGAGGTGTATCCTGAAATCGTTTGCCGTGTACCCACTTTTCATAGTACCATGTATGACTCCCTGATGGTATTGGCCAGTAAGATGGTTGCCTTGAAAAAGGGCATGAAAGCGGTCGGGATCAGCACCCGGGAATTTGTTAAGTTTAACATCGAACAGACCAGGTCCTCTGCGAACAAAGTCCCGAAGGCCCTGAGAAGACTTGGCGGGCAAATATATGTGAGCAAACCCATGCGCAGATACCTGAACAAGGTCGCTCAGCAGGTCACCCGGAACGGCTGGCCCACCAAATTAATCCATGGGACAAAGCAGGATGATTTTGTCATGAGCCTGGAAACCCGGAATTGCCAAATGGTTGCTTTCTGGGAATCTGTGGGTGAAGGGGATATCAGGCCCTATTGTACATTTTTTGATTTCACCTCGGCCGAAGCGCTTGGTCTTGGCTTGAGACAGGTGTCAGATATTGATTCCGGCGTATGCAAGTATTGTTTCTACAAAAACGGCCAGGTAAAGTGGCCCGAGAGTATTGAACACATTCTTGAGAATTAATGATCATTCCATAACATATTAAGAACCTACCATGAAAGACCTGTTAAAACTTACCCACAGGCCGGACCTGTACGAAAAAGGAAGCGCTGTGATGTGGACCGATCCATACATTTCACAGCAATTGCTCCAGGTGCACCTGAATCCGGAAATGGATCTGGCCAGCCGGAAGTATACCACCATTGAAAGCACGGCGCAATGGATTTTGTCCAAAGCTTCAAAGGAAAGAATGAATATCCTTGACCTGGGTTGCGGACCCGGACTATACTCCGAGATCTATGCCGGCAAAGGGCATCAGGTCACCGGCGTTGATTTTTCAAAAAACTCCATTGATTATGCAAAACAGGAATCTGAAAAGAGGGAATTGCCTATCACCTACCTGAATCAGAACTACCTGGAACTTGAGGTGCCGGAAAACCATTTTGACCTGGTTACCCTCATTTATACGGATCTTGGGCCACTGTTGCCGGCCGAACGGACACAGCTCCTGACAAATATCCAAAAGGCACTGAAACCGGGAGGGCTTCTGATTTTTGACGTGCTGAATGATACAAACCTGGAAAGCAAAGTGAGTCCCAAAAGCTGGGAAGTTTCAGAATCAGGCTTCTGGAGAGAAGGCCCCGGAAGTGCCCTGGAGAAAAGAGCAGCATCGCGGCAATAGCCAGCGACAGCGATGCGGCGCTTTCGGGCAGTTCCTCGTCGAAGCAG
>CBDTYO010000638.1:0-1598 GCA_965364615.1 uncultured Bacteroidia bacterium | reverse complement strand
GTCAAGCCAAGTGTTTATTTCATGCCCATCTTGGCAGCTGCCGTCATCCTGCAGGCACTTTCATGCTCCAATGGGAATTCGAATCTTTCCGGGCCGGATCAGGCCATTTTAAAGGCTGAAAAGCCTTTTGTGGATACTTCCCGGGTTCCCGAACTGATTGAGCTCTACAGGGCCAAAAGATATGAGAGTATACAGGAAGGCCTGGCTGCGGGTCCTGAAAATGTGATCAAGATGTCCTTACACGGAAAAAAGATTGGATCTCTTTCCCCCGAAATCAAGAATTTTACCTACCTGGCCACCCTGGATATAGCCGAAAATGATCTGGCCAGTCTGCCCCCTGAATTGTCGGACATGCATTATTTGCAAAGTTTTTATGCCAATGGGAACAGGCTGACCGAATTCCCCGGGCAACTCTTTCTCTTGCCTGTATTGGTCAGGGTGGATCTTTCTGCCAACCAGGTTTCTGTCCTGCCCGCTGAAATCATGAAGATGGACCAGCTTACTTCTCTTAATCTGGAAGCCAATCTGTTGACTAGTATTCCGGTTCAATTGTATGAACTCAGCAATTTGGAGGTACTGAATCTGGCAAAGAATGGCTTAAGCACGGTTCCTGATGGAATCAGCGACATGAAGAATCTTAAAAGGCTGGATCTGTCCAACAACCAATTGGCCGCGATTCCCAGGGAGGTGGCATCACTATCCGGGACTTTGATAGAATTGAGCATCCAGGGCAACCAGATTCCCATGGATCAGATCGACTGGTTCATTGAGGCCATGCCTAATACGGAAATTCGTTTCTAGGTACCAGGTAACCTTTTCCAGGCACCACGTATTCCGTTCAGAGTGCCGAATATCAGTCCATCATCTTTATCATGGCATCTACCACGTTGTCGGCGCCCTCGGCTATCTGAACGATGGTGGCGTCCAGCATGTAGCAGGGAGTGGTGACCAGGTTATGATCTGGATCCACCACCACTTCGCCATGGGTGGCGTACACATGTTTGGCACCCAGCGACTCAATGGCTTCGATGGTGCCTTCATCATCTCCAATGGTCAGATGAACCTCCCCCAGCACCCTGGCCAGGATCACCGGGGAAATGCACAGGGCCCCTACCGGCTTTTCCATATGAACCATGCCTTTGATGGCCACCTCCACCTCTGGAAGAATGGCTGCATCGGCTCCCTCGAAGGCCCAGGTGGAAAGGTTCTTTGCAGCGCCGAAACCACCAGGGAAGAGCAAACCGTCAAAGTCTGCCGGATGAAACTCTTTCAGATCACGGATTTTTCCGCGTGCGATGCGTGCGGATTCCACCAATACGTTCCGGGTCTCTTCCATTTCATCACCTGTGATATGGTTCACCACGTGGTATTGCTGGATGTCCGGGGCAAAAATCTCGTAACTGCATCCCTTTTTGGCAATGGCCAGGAGACTTAAGGTGGCTTCATGTATTTCTGCACCGTCGAACACTCCGCAGCCCGACAGCACCACTGCAAATTTTTTCATGGCTTTCAATGTTTAGGCGATTTGATTAATTTGTCAGACAAATTTATGGAAAACCTGGGGCTTTGTAAATGGAAAACCCATACTATAGAACATT
>CBDTYO010000637.1:0-1603 GCA_965364615.1 uncultured Bacteroidia bacterium | reverse complement strand
AGCACCTGCCAAGGAAGAGGCTCCTGCAGAAGAACCCAAGGCTGAAGAGGCTCCCGCAGAGGAATCCAAGGATGCCAAAGGCCAGTCCAAAAAAGAAGATTAATCGTTTACAGAATGTTGGTTCCGGACCGGACAAAGGCTGGAACGATTTCCAAGCCATATGGTCTCCGGGGAGAAGTAAACATCCTGCTTGAACCCGAAGCCGGCAAATACATTGAACCTGATCACCCGCTGTTCATCGATATAGATGGGCAGCGGGTTCCTTTTTTTGTGGAAGAGATTGAGTTGGTCTCAGCGGACCAGGCCATTGTAAAATTTGAATTCATAGAAAGCCTTGAGGAGGCAAAAAAAGTGGCAGGTTGCAGCCTCTTCTTCGATGATGCTGAAATGCCCGAAGCTACCGGGGAAGCCTTTGATTTGAGATCTTTGGTGGGATACCTGGCTTTTGACGGGAAGGCAGGGGAGTTGGGAAAGGTGAGTGACTTTATTCCCCATGAGATGAATCCTGTTTTCATCATCGATTATTCAGGCAGGGAACTTTTGGTGCCTGCGGTACAGGATTTCATTGATCACATTGACGCCCAAAATAAAAAATTACATCTCAATTTGCCTCAGGGGCTCATTTCTCTGTAACAACTCTTCTTCCATTTCGTCTTTAGTCTGAATTTACTAATCATCTAAAGATTTAACTAATGAAAAGAATTGTGATATCTGTCCTTGCAGTAGCTACTCTGCTGCTTACCAATAGCTTCTTGTGGCCCGACATGCCCAAGGAGGAGGTCAGGAAACTGGATGCATTTTCTGGAATAGGCATCAGTGTGCATGCCGATGTGTTTTATACCCCAGGCAATACGCACGAGATAAAGATTGAGGGAGATGAAAACGATGTGGATGAATTGATCACTGAAGTGGAAGATGGCTACCTCAAGATCAGATACCCCAGTGGGAAATGGAGGGTTAAGCGGTCCAAACTGACCATCCATGTAACTTCCAGGGAACTGGAGGCCGTGAAGATGTCAGGATCAGGATTATTCGACTGCAAACAAGACATTGCAAGCGATGAAATGGAGCTGGCCATTTCAGGAAGCGGGGATATTGTTTTCAGAAACTTGACGGCCGACGAGGTGGATGTGAAAATCTCTGGTTCAGGAGATGTGGAGCTGGATAGCGGAAATGCCGATGAAATGGATCTGAGAATCAGTGGATCCGGAAAATTGCTTGCTGAGGACTTTGAGGTCAACGAATTCTCGGCTGCCATCAGCGGATCGGGCAGTGCCAGAATTACTGCCAAAGAAGATCTGGATGTAAAGATCTCCGGAAGCGGCAAGGTGTATTACCACGGAGATCCCAGGGTGAACAGTGTTTCATCCGGTTCAGGGAAAGCAGTGGCCTTATAAGATACGGAGCACCCCTGCCTCAAGGAGGAGGGGATACAGGAGCGGTTGTGAAAACAACCACCTGCGGGCTGCCTGTTTTTACAGGCAGCCTGTTTTTTTTATAGACGTATGATGCTTACTCCTGATTATGATATAGAGCAGGAGCGCGAAATAAAGCATTTTTTTGAAACGCTTGTTTATCAGTATGAGTGTAAAGAGCTTATGGA
>CBDTYO010000636.1:0-1611 GCA_965364615.1 uncultured Bacteroidia bacterium | reverse complement strand
CATCAGGCGAATGTTAAAGCATACGATCACCAGGGTCATCTCCACCGTTCTGAATTTGTTGTAGAAGGGGACGTGGTCGAGGAAGAAATTGGAAAATCCAATGAAGTTGTTTCCCCAGGCCAGGAATATGGATAAGGCACTGGAGATGATAATCCACCATCGCATGGGACCTTTGATCAGGAGCAGTCCCAGCACAAAGAAGAAGACCACGATGGCTCCTGAATAGTTATCCCCTGCCGTGGAGGCTTTGGCCCCCCAGTATTGATTCTGCCCGGCCACCGTTTCTCTGAACTGCGGGCTTACCTTTTCCATGGCTTTCTCATTGGATCCCAGTGCACCGGTTCTTCCCCCGGTGACAAAGGGGATCATCAGGGAAAAGGTTTCCGCTTTTCCGTAGCTCCAGCTCAGGGCATAATCTCTGTTAAGACCGCTGGTCTGGTTTTCCTGATTCATGGTGAGCACCGGCTTGCCTCTCATACTCAGTTTGGAGATCTCATAGTTTACCCAGAGGGATGAAAAGTTTGGAAGCAGGGCGATAAAGGCCGCGATGATCAAAACACCGGAGGCCGCAAGGAATTTTTTTACCTGTTTTTCCAGGATGGCAAAAACTCCCTTGCTTAATACAATGATCAGCGCCAAAAGCAAGAGGTAATAGGTGATTTGCAGGTGATTGCTTTGCAACTCCAGTCCCAGTCCCACCATGAAAAGCAATCCCCCCTGCAGGTACTTCCCCCGGTAGGTCAGAAGCATCCCGGCCACGACCAGGGCCATATAGGCAATGGCATATGCTTTGTTTATATGTCCCGGCTCCAGGATGATGATGTTGTACGACGAAAAAGCAAAGGCAATGGCGCCGATGGCAGATACCCAGGGTATGACCCTCATACTTAGCAACAGTACGTAAAAGCAAAGGAGATACACAAACAGAATGGCAATGGGATTAATATCCGGAAGGAAAAGGCGCACAGCCCTGGCCAGCCTGCTGAAGACATTGGGAGATTTTCCCGAGGGTCCCACATGGAAGGCAGGCATCCCCGAGAATAGCGAATTGGTCCACTGTGAATACTCCCCGGTCTCTTCATGAAAGTTCTTCAGCTCTTGCTTTACCCCCGTGAACTGGGTCATGTCGTGCTGCGAAAGCACTTTCCCGTCCAGGACCGGACTCATGTAGACCATGGCCAAAGCCAGGAAGGCCAGCAATATGATCAAATGCGTTTTGGAGAAGGATATCAGGGAATCAATCAGGGCCTTTTTCATGGTCGACGATTTAATCGGTGATTTCTTCAAATAGCTTTCGCATACTCACTTTGTCGTGGATGATACCGCGGAGATCAGGCCATGACAGGCGCTCCTGTTCCATGGTGTCGCGGTAGCGCAGGGTCACGGTATCATCCTTCAGGGTTTGATGGTCTACGGTGATGCAGAAGGGGGTTCCGATGGCATCCTGCCTGCGGTAACGTTTTCCGATGGAATCCTTTTCTTCATACTGGCAGTTGAAATCAAATTTCAGCTGATCGACAATGGTTCTCGCTTTGTCGGGCAATCCGTCTTTCTTGGTCAGCGGAAAAACAGCCAGTTTAACGGGAGCCAGCACCGGCGGAAGCTTCAGCA
>CBDTYO010000635.1:0-1613 GCA_965364615.1 uncultured Bacteroidia bacterium | reverse complement strand
ATGAAAAAGAGAGTATTTGAAATGAAAAGTTTGCTCCTGTCACTGCTCCTGATTACCACAGTAAGCTTTTCTGTTTCCGCCCAGGATGCGAGGAAGGAATATAGCGAGAGTTATGACGTCAGTCAGGGCGCCACACTGAATACGGATACCAAGTATTCCGATGTGGAGTTGCTTGCCTGGGACAGAGATGTCATAGATATCCTGGTGGAAGTGAAAGTGGATGCTTCATCCAAGTCCCGTGCTGAAGCAGCCCTGGAAAAGATCGATGTGAGGATCAGCAAATCGGGGAACAATGTGTCCCTGGTGACCGATTTTGAAAACGGCTGGTCGAGAAATGTAAAAACCGAGATCAATATCACCATCAAGGCCCCCAAGTGGATCAACCTTGATATGGATAATTCCTATGGAGACCTGTTTATTCAGGAGATCACCGGCCTGGTGGTCCTGGACCTGAAATACGGCAATATGAGGGCAGGAAGCCTCACGCGGGAGAATAAAAAACCTTACAGCCAGATAGATATGGCCTATTCCAATGCGGAAATAGATCAACTGGGATGGCTGGAACTGGAGATCTCCTATTCGGACATGCAGATCAATAACTCCAAGATGCTGTTTGTGGAAAACAAGTACTCCAAACTGTCCGGGGAGAGGGCTGGCGGAATCATCACCGAAGGGGCCTATGACAAGTATGCCTTTGAGGAGATTGACAGTTTCGTGGGGGAACTGAAATACTCGGGCATCAAGATCGGTACCCTGCATAAGGGATTGGATCTGCAGTCGGGGTACACAGGGGTGAAAATTGAGAAACTCTCCAAGGGCTTTGATAAGGTGGATGCGTCCCTTTCCTATGGAAATTTCACTGCGGGCCTGGAGCCTGGAGCTACTTTCAAATTTGAAGGGGAAGCCAAATACGGAAGTGTGAATATTTCCACCGGCGACCGCCTGAGCAAAACCAAGGAGAACAACTATGTAAGGATTTGGGGCAATGTGGGTTCCAATCCGAAATCAAGCATCCATGTGATTACCAAGTACGGGAATTCGAATTTTGAGTAGAGCCCGTGCTTCGGTCCATGACAAAGCTCCCGGATACAGGAAATGTCCGGGAGTTTTTTTTGTCCCGGGTTCGCGGCCCGGAGCAAGAGGGTGCTCATTTTGCTGGTTAAATATCGTCTAGTTATGAAATATCGCAACCAAGGGCTGCTGGCCGGTCTGGCAAAATATATGGTAGTTCGCTGAAAATTTGCGCCTTACCTAAAATGGCACATGTATTGAACTATTCGTTTTTACTATTTAACTTGTTAACCGAATAAAGAACAAGCATTTATTTAAAAAGAAACACGATGAGAAAAAATGTATTCCTGTTTCTGATAGCTGCCTTGGCGCTGTCGGCATGTAGCGGAATCAAGGTGGTTTCGGACTTTGACCGATCGGTGGATTTCACACAGTACAAGACCTTCGAATACTTTGGCTGGATGGAGGAAAGCGATAAGCTCCTGAATGATCTGGACAAGCCCCGCATTTGGATGTTTATAGATATCTTTTGCTTTGTGTGATTTTACTTTTTGAAAATAATTCAACAGTAATTTTATATTTCTTTGTTGGTTTTCCTTTAC
>CBDTYO010000634.1:0-1614 GCA_965364615.1 uncultured Bacteroidia bacterium | reverse complement strand
TTATGGCCGCATATATATGTACCGGTTCAAACCGGACCATCCCATTTTTGCACGGCCTATTTCGGAATATCCGGCAAGAAGTTCCACAGCCGCGGCGATCATGCTTATGATCCAGAACAACCTGGATCCCCAGGTAGCCCAACACCCTGAAGAGCTTATCACCTATGGTGGCAATGGTGCGGTCTTTCAGAACTGGGCACAATACCTGCTCACCATGCAGTACCTGTCGGAAATGACCGATACCCAAACGCTGCATATGTATTCCGGGCACCCCATGGGATTGTTCCCGTCTTCCCCTGAAGCCCCGAGGGTAGTGGTGACCAACGGGATGATGATCCCCAATTACTCCAAACCGGATGACTGGGAACGCTACAATGCCCTCGGGGTTACCCAGTACGGACAGATGACTGCAGGGTCCTACATGTATATCGGGCCACAGGGGATTGTCCATGGACCACGATCACTGTCCTGAACGCCTTTCGAAAAGTGTGTCCTGAAGGGGAATCCGTCAAGGGAAGACTTTTCCTCACTGCTGGTCTGGGGGGAATGAGTGGGGCCCAGCCAAAAGCCGGGAACATCGCAGGATGCATCACGGTGTGTGCCGAAATCAATCCGAAAGCAGCCCATAAAAGGCATCAGCAGGGATGGGTAGACGAATTGTTTACTGATTTGGACGCCCTGGTAGTGCGCACCCGACAGGCCTCGGCAGCGAGAGAAACGGTTTCCCTTGCTTATGTGGGCAATGTAGTCCATGTCTGGGAGCGGTTCGCCACTGAAGAGATTCACGTGGATCTCGGCAGCGACCAAACATCCCTGCACAATCCCTGGGCAGGGGGATATTACCCAGCCGATCTCAGCTTTGAGGAAGCCAACCGAATGATGGCAAATGATCCTGAGAGCTTCAAAGAAAAGGTGCAGGCCTCCCTCAGGAGGCACGTGGCGGCCATTAATGTCCATACTGCACGAGGCACCTATTTTTTTGATTACGGCAACGCCTTCCTGCTGGAAGCGTCCCGGGCGGGAGCCGCCGTAATGGCCCCCAATGGAATTGACTTCAGGTACCCTTCCTACGTACAGGACATCCTTGGGCCTCTTTGTTTTGACCTTGGGTTCGCCGTTCCGCTGGGTATGCGCCTCCGGGGATGCCCTCGATCTGCATAAAACAGATGAAATCGCCCTTCTGGTTATGAAAAAGCAATTGGAAACGGCTACCGAGGATATTCGCCAGCAAATGCAGGACAACATCCTCTGGATTGAGGAGGCTGAGGATAACCGCCTCGTGGTGGGTTCCCAGGCCCGGATCCTCTACGCAGATGCCATGGGCCGAATCGCCATAGCGGAAGCTTTCAATCGCGCCATTGCCGAAGGAACCCTTACGGGGCCCGTCATTCTGGGCAGGGACCATCACGATGTGAGTGGAACGGACAGCCCTTTCCGGGAGACCAGCAATATTTATGACGGCAGTCGCTTTACAGCCGATATGGCCGTCCACAATGTGATTGGGGACAGCTTTCGCGGAGCCAGTTGGGTTTCTCTGCACAATGGTGGGGGCGTTGGATGGGGCGAAGTCATCAACGGTGGCTTCGGACTCGTGCTCGATGGAAGCAGGGAAGC
>CBDTYO010000633.1:0-1614 GCA_965364615.1 uncultured Bacteroidia bacterium | reverse complement strand
GCGAGAGCGATTGACCAGGACGCAGGTGTTCCCGAAACCGTCGCGGCCGATGGCAGCATCCTCTGGTTCACGGCCTGCAACAGGGATGACGGGCAGGGCATGTGCGACCTCTATTATTCGGTCCGGGAAAACGGACAATGGAGCGTTCCAATCAACCCCGGTCCACCCCTGAACACCCGTTTCAGTGAAAAGCATCCTGCCATTTCGGCGGACGGACGCAGACTCTATTTTACTTCCAACCGCCCGGGGGGAGCAGGATCCTACGATCTCTGGGTATCCGAGCTGGGCCCGGAGGGATGGACCATGCCCGTGAACCTGGGTGATTCGCTCAACACTGCGGGTCTGGAGCAAAGTCCATTTATTCACCCCGACCAGCAGACCCTGTATTTTTCATCCGACGGATGGCCCGGCATGGGTCAGGGTGACCTGTATCTGTCGAGGTTCCACCGGGAGCAGGGCTGGTCACGTCCCCAGAACCTGGGCTATCCCATCAATACCCATCACGATGAGATCGGACTTTCTGTAAATGCTTCAGGCAAACGGGCCTACTTTGCCTCCGACCGGGGCCAGGGAACAGATACCGATATTTATGCTTTCGATATGCCTGAAAAGCTCAGGCCCGTCCCTGTATCATACATGCAGGGGAGGGTCTACGACTCCCGGACAATGAAAGGGCTGAAAGCGGTGATCCAGCTGATAGACCTGGAAAGCAGCGAGGCAGTGATGGAACTTGAATCCCATCCCGGCGAAGGGGATTACCTGATCTCCTTGCCCACAGGCAGGGACTATGCCCTGAACGTTTCGGCCAGCGGTTATCTGTTCTATTCGGAGCATTTTGCCTTTCAGGGACAATACAGCCAGACGGAACCCCAGCAAAGGGATGTTCCCCTGGAGCGCGTTGATGTGGGGAAAAAGGTGGTATTGCACAATATCTTCTATGCCACAAATTCTGCCGAACTGGAGCCTGAATCCCGCGCCGAACTGGAAAAGGTCCATGAGTTCCTGCTTGAAAATCCCTCCATCGGGGTGGAAATCAGCGGTCATACCGACAACACGGGCAGTCCTGAGTACAACCAGAAACTGTCAGAGGAGAGGGCGGAGAACGTGGTCCGCTATCTGAACCAGCAGGGAATTGCCCCCCAAAGGATGCAGGCTGCCGGCTACGGTGAAGATCAGCCAATAGAAGACAACACCACCGAGGCGGGCAGGGCCGGGAACCGTCGTACTGAACTGAAAATCGTGAGAATGGATGAGTAAGATCAGGCTTATATTCAAAGAGATCCCCGACTATCTGAAGGATAAATCGACCATCATCACCCAGGTGATGTTTGTGTCCCTTTTTGCACTGATCTTCATCAACATCTATTCTCCTTTCAATGCCACCACCTCGGGCGATATGGGCAGGGTTCAGTTCTTCTTTTACTCCAGCGCATTGATCCTGGTCGGGATGCTGGTGATTGTCTTCAGCAAGCTGATCTTTTACCTCCTGGTGGGGAGGATCCGTTTCACCTACCTCATTTTCGGCCTCTGGCACCTGACAGAGATCGTCCTGCTGGCCGCGGTGTACCTGCTGGTGGATCTGGTCCTGCTCAAATCGAGCATGGAACTGGAGGA
>CBDTYO010000632.1:0-1617 GCA_965364615.1 uncultured Bacteroidia bacterium | reverse complement strand
GATTGGCCCTTGGAATGCCTGTATTCTGGATATTCATTGCCTTTGTTGGATTTGGAATGATCGCCGAGATCATTGACAACGGCTCCCAGATTTATTATTACCGGAAAGGAGTCTGAAATGGCCAAAAGCATTGTTCAAAACAACATACGCAGGCTCAGGTTTGAGGCAGGAGAGATGACGCAGCAACAGTTGGCGGATAAGGCTCGGGTATCGCGGCAGACCATTGTGGCCATAGAGAAAGGCAACTACTCCCCTTCCCTGGAACTGGCCTTTCGGCTGGCCCATATATTTCAGAAGCCGCTGGAGGACGTATTCAAATACGACCCCAGGGAGGATATTCCCCGATAGCCCAGGCCAGAATGTGGCAGATTTTCATGACAGGGCGCCTGATATTTATTAAATTGCCTTGTCATGAAAATCCCATTGATTCTCCTAGCACCAAATACCATGAAAAAAATGGCCCTATTGATGACTGCCGCCGGTCTAAGTGCCTCCCTGGGCAGCTGTTCCCCCGACCCATTGGATTTCAGTCAGTTTCCCAGCCTGGAAATCTCCAACGACGAAGTAAGGATGAAGGTCTATCTCCCGGATGCCGGGAAGGGCCTCTATCGTGCCACACGTTTCGACTGGTCGGGAGTGATCGGCAGTGTGCAATTCAAGGGACACGAGTATTTCGGGTACTGGAAATCCACCCACGATCCCCTGTTTCATGAGGACCTGGCCGGACCGGTGGAAGGGTTTATTGAACCGGGCCTGGGCTATGCGGAGGCAGATGCGGGCGGACCCTTCGTAAGGATCGGGGTGGGAGTCCTCGAGAAAGCAGACGAGCCGGAATACAACTGGCGGAAAACCTATCCCATTGTCGATCATGGCAAGTGGACCATCGATCACGGGCAGGACTGGATCAGCTTTCAACAAGAACTGTCCTGCGACAATGGCTATGCCTATATCTATAACAAGCGCATCCACCTGAAAGAAGATGGTTTTATCATCGCCCATACATTGAAAAACACCGGAAGCAAAAGCATTGAAACAGATCAGTTCAACCACAATTTCTTCATGATCGACGGAGAAGCCAGCGGTCCTGCTTTCACCATCAGCTTTCCCTATGAAGTGGCCACGGAGGATGATCCCAAGGGAATGCTGGATATCAGAAACAGGGAAATATCTTTCCTCAGGGAACTGGTGGATGACGATGCAGTCTTTGTGGCCCTCACCGGGTATGGAGACACGCCTGAAGATCATCAAATCACGGTGCTCAATCAAAAATCCGGGGCAGGGGTGACTTTCCAGGCAGACAAGCCCCTGTACCGCATGGCTTTCTGGGCCTGCGCCACCACCTTGAGTCCTGAGAATTTTATCTGGCTTTCGGTGGAACCGGGAGCGGTTGAATCCTGGAATTCAGAATACACCCTCTTTACAGCACCATGAAATCCCACATACGCCCTCAGAACCTGATCCTGGTCTGCCTGTGGATCGGGTACGGCCTGGCTTGCTTATCCTGCTCACAAAATAGCAAGGAGCGGGCTGAAGATCCCAGGCCCAACATCCTTTTGCTGGTGGCAGATGACCTGGGCTATGCAGACCTGGCTTGCTACGGAGGGGATATCTCCACCC
>CBDTYO010000631.1:0-1625 GCA_965364615.1 uncultured Bacteroidia bacterium | reverse complement strand
CTACTGGGCCCTTTATGACGGAAAAGTGGAACTTCCTGAAAACAATTACCCCCCTGCAAATGCACCCAGGGAATCGATGCATAATTTCGGGGAGTTACGAGCCTATGCCGGCGTTCCCCCGGAAGGACCGGTATCGGATGAAATGGCTCGCAAACTGATCCACGGCTACTATGCCTGTGTATCCTATACGGATGCCCAGATAGGAAAGATCCTGGAAGAGTTGAAGGAGCTCAAACTGGAACGCAGCACCCTCGTGATCCTTTGGGGAGACCACGGATGGAACCTGAGAGAGCACGGCCTGTGGTGCAAGCATTGCAACTTCGAGACTTCATTGCATACCCCGCTGATCCTTAAGGTGCCTGGAAAGAAACAGGTCAAGGCCTCAGACCAGGTGGTGGAATATGTGGATATCTATCCCACCCTTTGCGAATTGGCGGGACTGGAATTGCCTGCTCACCTCCAGGGCAACAGCTTTGCACAATTGCTTTTTGATCCTGATGCAGTAAGCGACGGGGTGGCTGTATGCCAGTGGTTTGCCGGAGTGACCACCATCCGCGACCATTGGTTCTATACCGAATGGATCAGCGATACCGACAGTGCCTATGCCAGGATGCTCTATGACCACAGGGTGGATCCGGGGGAGAATGTAAACATCTCCGAACAGGAAGCCTATGGACCGGTCATCAGCGATCTGAGTGCTGAAATGCGCCGCAGCCGGGCATCCAATTATTTTCAATAGATAAGCTCCTTCCCTGGTTTTTTCCATGATTTGACGGTCGGTGACCGATGAAGGGCCTGTTTGGGACATTAACCCCCAAACAGGCCTGAAATTTTCAACACTAACCAGAAAAACGCAAAATCATGAAAAAACTAGTTACGGGTGCCCTGGCACTCACAGGTGTCATCCTCTTAATGGTCTATGGCTGCGACAAGGATGCTGAAATACAGATCCAGGATAAGGAAACAGCCAATTCGCTGGTATATGAAGATCCTTCCCTGATCGATGAAGTGAGCCAGAATTTTTACGACAATCATATTTACCGGATCGAATACCTGGGAGAAAATCAGGAAAAGCGGCGGGTGGAAACTGCAGCCAGGGAAAACGGGGTCGATATGGATTGCCTGTTGCTTGGGGAGGTGAGAAAGTTCTATTTCAACCATACCGGGGTCAGGATGTACTCCATCCCCACCTCCGATCCCGAACAAACAGTGATTCTGTATGAGAGCCAGGGTTTGTTCCAGGTGGGTGTGGCTGAATTCAGGCCTTTGGACGGAGAAAGATCATACTATGGCCTGAAGACCCTGGACGACCAGGCGTTCCTGTCCTTTCAACTGGATCAGGAGATGCGCATAGGGGAGATCTCCATAGCTGACAATGATCGCATGGATTCTTTTAATAAGGAAGTGTATCATAGTACGTTAGATACGGGCCACAGGAAATCGGCCCAGTCAGAGGATGCCGAATGTTGCCACAAAGAAACAACCTGGAAAGCATGCGTAAAATGCTCTGTGGATGCCTGTCACGATAACTGGGCATGCTCGCTGACATCCATCTTTGCGGGTCCTGAACTGGCAGCAGCAATTGCCATTTCCTGCATTGGTACCGGTCCAGATGCACGTTGTTA
>CBDTYO010000630.1:0-1633 GCA_965364615.1 uncultured Bacteroidia bacterium | reverse complement strand
TGCTTATTCTTTAATGAGCTTTCGTACCAGGTACATCACCGATTTATAGTCGATGCCACTGTTCCTTGAGAGACCGATCTCACAGGTGCGGCTGTTGGAGTAACCCGCAGGCAGGTGAGCCACCTGTAGTTTCAGGTTCCGAAGGGCCCAGGCATTGATCTCCGGCTGGGTAAATCCCTTGTCCCCGGCAAATCCGCAACATCCCACTTCTTCAGGAAAGACAGGGTGTTCGGTGCAGGCCAGGGCCACCTTCCTGAATTTCTCCTCCAGGCCCATTTTGGTGCTGGTGCAGGTGAGGTGGAAAGCGATCGTTTCATGGGTCTTCTCCAACTCCAGTTTGTCCAGCAGGTGGTCATGGATAAACTCCACCGGTTCGTAAAGATCCAGCCGCTCCGACATCACCCGTTTCATGCGGTGGGTGCAGGGACTGGTATCGCAGAGCACCGGATGGGTTCCCTGCCGGCTGGCTTCACAGCCCCCTTCCTCAAGCTCGTGGGATTTGGCATCAGCCAGGTCGAAAAAACCTTTGCTTTCCCAGGGGGTGCCGCAGCACAGGCGCTTCATTTCACGGGGGAAGATCACGTCGTAACCTGCCTTTTGCAGGACCTCCACGGTGACCTCTACCAGGGTTTTTTTCTCGGGATCTTTTACAGCTGTTCCCATGCTCTGGTTGATGCAGCTGGGGAAATACACGACCTTATTGGGACGGCCCTGGTCTGCCGGCGCCTTCAGCTGCTTTTTCTTCACAGGCCGGGGCATGTGCCGGTCCCAGATGAATATTTTCTTCAGGGGCATCGCCTTCCCCAGGACAGCCATGAAACCCAGTCCGAATCCCACCAAGCCATGAATGGCTGGGAAGTGATTGGCGATCCAGGTCGCCCCTGGATTGCCCGGCCGTTTGCGCAGGTTGTTGCGGGCACGGAGGTGTTTCACCATCAACCCGGTATCGATGGACAGGGGACAGCTGATGGCACAGAGACCATCCCCGGCACAGGAGTCATCTCCTTCATAGCGGAATCCCTTGACCAGCTGCTGCATTCGCCCGGGATCTTCGCCTGTCTTGGCAAGGCGTTCTATCTCGCGCTGTACCACAATGCGCTGACGGGCCGTAAGGGTAAGGCCGGTGGTGAGGCAATTGATCTCGCAAAACCCGCACTCGATGCACTGGTCCACCGCTTCATCGATGACCGGCATGGGTTTGAAATTTTTCAGGTGAAGCTCCGGATCCTCCGAGATGATGACGTCCGGATTTAACATACCACCAGGATCGAAGGCCGCCTTGATCTCCTTCATGTAGCCATAGATCTCTTCTCCCCATTCAAGGGCCACAAAGGGGGCCATATTGAGCCCGGTGCCATGCTCGGCCTTCAGCGATCCGTCGTACTTTTCCACCACCATCCGGGTGAGCTGGTCGATCATCTCTGCATATTTTTTCAGTTCCGCTTCGCGGTGGAAGTCCTGGGCAAAGATGAAGTGGAGGTTGCCGTCCAGGACATGGCCGTAGATCACGGCATCCTCATAGCCCAGCCTGTCCAGCATCTGACGCATATCCTTCACCGCCTCCGTGAGGTGCTCCGGGGCCACCGCCACATCCTCGATGATCACACTGGTGCCCGGCTTGCGCATGCCTCCC
>CBDTYO010000629.1:0-1641 GCA_965364615.1 uncultured Bacteroidia bacterium | reverse complement strand
CGGATGTTCTGGTTATTATTATCACCGGGTTTAACAAGGCACGTGCAGTCAGAGAGGTCATAGAGGGCGGCGTAAGCCACATGTGGACCGTCTCCATGCTGCAGTTGCACGAACACGCCGTCATTGCCCTGGACGAACCAGCCACCATGGAGTTGCAGGTGGAGTCTGTGAAATACTTCAAGGACATTGAAGAGATTGCAGGTGATAAAATGCCCACACGCAACGAAGAATGAGCTATCGTCCATTAACAGATAATGAAATAACAGTCCTTAAAAACCAGGGCTGTTTTTCTCTCGACTGGTCAAAAATTCAGGTCAGGGATCCCTTTTCCCTTACCCATGTACACCACGTGCGGTTCCTGGGGGAAGTCAGGGTGGGGATCCTCGGCCGCCCCATCACCCTGGCCAGCGGCGAAAAAAAGACCTCCCGCCTGTTCAATACCAAGATCGTGCAGTGTACGCTGGGAGACGATGTGTTGCTGGACAATGTTCAGATGATACGGAACTACCGGCTGGGTGACCGGGTCATCATGCAAAATGTGGACACAGCCACGGTCAGTGAACCCTCTGCCTTCGGGAACGGAAAAGAAATTGATGTGCTGAACGAGGGGGGTGGCAGGGAGTTGAAGATATTCGACAAACTCACTTCCCAGCTGGCCTACATCCTGGTAGTTTACAGGCACAATCCTGGCTTGATCGCTTCCATCAACGGGATGATCGACCAGTATGTCAAAGAAAAGACTTCAGCAACCGGGACCATCGGATCCGGAGCAGAAATCCTGCAGACCCGTACCATCGAATCGGTGAATATCGGGGAACATGCTTCCATCCGGGGTGCTTCCCTGCTCAGGAATGGCACCATTGTGTCCAACCAGCATGCCCCGGCATATGTGGGAGAAAACGTGATTGCCAAAGACTTCATATTTCTTTCAGGTTCCAAAGTGGACGGAGGTGCCCTGGTGGACAAGAGCTTTGTGGGACAGGGGGTGGAAATTGGAAAGCAGTTTTCCGCTGAAAACAGTCTCTTCTTTGCCAATTCAGAGGCTTTCCATGGAGAAGCGGTCAGTGTTTTTGCCGGTCCGTACACGGTCAGCCACCACAAATCCTCCCTCCTGATTGCCGGGATGTATTCCTTTTATAACGCAGGAAGCGGGACCAACCAGAGCAACCACATGTATAAGCTTGGCCCGGTACACCAGGGGATCCTGGAAAGGGGGTCCAAGACCGGTTCCTTTGCCTACCTGCTCTGGCCCTGCCACATTGGAGCCTATTCGGTGGTGATGGGGAAGAACCTGGCCAGTTTCGATACCAGCGACCTGCCCTTCTCCTATATCACGGTGGAGCAGGAGAAAAGCATGCTGACCCCGGGCATGAACCTCTTTACCGTGGGTACCCGACGGGACAGTGAAAAATGGCCCAAGCGGGACAAACGGAAGGATCCTGACAAGCACGACCTGATCAACTTCGATTTTCTCAGTCCTTACATCATACAGAAAGTCCTGCGCAGCCTGGATGTCCTGCAGGAGCTGTATGAGAAAGCAGCCCAAAAGCAGGAGGCGGACCGGCATCACCAGCATTGGCGGGGAATTCACCCTGCAATCCAGTAATGGGCCAGTATCGCTCAGCGATCTGAGGGGCAAGG
>CBDTYO010000628.1:0-1658 GCA_965364615.1 uncultured Bacteroidia bacterium | reverse complement strand
GGGGTGAATGGTGAGGCCATCACAGTAGCCCTTGGCAGTTTGACTTGAAATAGACCAATCCTTACACCCATGAAAAGCATAGTACTAAGCACTTCCCTGCTGGTTCTGTCCCTGACTGTCCTTCACGGGCAGGAAACGGAACATTACTTTTTCCAGGAATCATACATCCTGAAACCCTTCCTGTCAGAGATCCGGAGCACGGCCATCAAGACAGAGTTTGCCTGGCTCAATAAGCTGGATGAAAATTACTATGTAAGCAACTATTCGAAAAGGCCCTTTATAGAGGTACACCTGGGAACCGAACTGCCCTTCTATTACATGGTGAACAGGAAGAACAACTTCAAATTCAGCACCAGCGGATTCATCGGGAACATCCTCCTGATCGATATGTTTGAAGAACATACGGCCCCTGTGATCAATACCGATTATTTCTTCGGGCTGAAGGCTGCGGCGGTCAGGTACCTTGATCATTCTTTCTTCCGGAACGTCGGGTTAAAGCTGGTGCCCGTATTTCACGAAAGTACCCACATCGGGGATGAATTCTCCATCCACGGCTACAACGGCCTCCCCTGGTTCAGGCGGGTAAATGTAAGCTACGAAGCCTGGGAAATCGCAGCGGTGCTCAACGATCCGGACACCATCCGATCCAACCTCTTTTCTGCCAAGGTGGGCCTTCACGGGCTCTGGAAGCCTGCCAAGGGATACTATACCACCGACAGCCTGGAGACCAAAGGAATGCTGGCACCCCAGTCCGAAAAAAACTATGAATACTATATCCAGCTGAACCTGCAGCGCACACAGGGCTTTCTTTGCTCGGAACGCTGGATGAATGTCCTGTCGGTGGAAGCAAGCAACCGGCTGCAATTCAGCTACGATGAAGCTGTCCCGGAAACCAGAAGCTGGAACCTCAATCTCTATATCGGCTGGCAATACCTGGCTAAAAAATCAGGCCGGAACCTGGGATTCTTTTTCAGGTATTACGCCGGGATCATCCCCAACGGGCAGTTCCGGAACACCGCAGGATATCGCTATGCCGGGCTAAGCATCGTCTATCACTAGGAGGGCAGGGACGCAGCACTTCAAGGATGTGCACCCGGACTCCGGCTTCCGCTATTTGACTCGTATTGATCTAAGCAGTAAATTGTAATGGATCACAAACAAACTGTGAATGTACCTCAACCCCAACATTTTAATCCTCCCCGAAGGAATATTGCGATTACCTGTCAACATTAATGCCCCCGACAAATGCTCCAATTCTTTTCTGCCAGTACAAGCGTTGTAAATTCCAGGAGAGCCATCAGGGAATGCCTGGAGATCGCCCTGGAGGGCGAGCCCAACCTGGATTGTGACCTCATCATCCTCTATACCGGGATGGGTCATCAGTTCAAAGATCTTCTGAACGAAGCGGCCCAGATTGCACCGAGTGCACAGGTGGTGGGATGCACCTGTGCCGGGATCATTGGGAAAGAAGGTCCCGATGAATCACTCCGGGCCCTGGGGATCATGGCCATCAAGGGTCCGAAAGAAGAGTTTGCAGTGTCTGCGGTTGAATCCAGTGTGGGCATGAATACTGAACAGGTCTTTGAAGCACATGTTTCAGCTGCAGCAAAGTTACAGAATGAGTTGCCAGGAATTAAGTTTCTCTTTGTCCATCCTAG
>CBDTYO010000627.1:0-1694 GCA_965364615.1 uncultured Bacteroidia bacterium | reverse complement strand
GCCATCCGTTTCATGAATGGGGAGAGAGAGGGACCCTTCTTTCTTTACCTTCCGTTTTACAATGTGCATACCCCCCTTGAAGGCAGGCCCGACCTGCTGGAAAAGTACCAGTCAAAACTGGAGCCCTACCAGGAAGATACCATTCTGAGGAATCCCCATTTCCTGGCCATGACCGAAGCCGTGGATGAGAATGTGGGCCGGATTATGCAATTTCTCAACGAAAATGGGCTTGCTGACAATACCCTGGTGGTGTTTACCTCGGATAACGGGGGACTGTTTTTGCGGGGCGGACCGGACCAGCGATTCATCCGGGCCTCCTGGAACCATCCCCTAAGAGAAGGCAAGGGAACGCTGTATGAAGGCGGACTGAGGATCCCTGCCATTGTTCGCTGGCCCGGACACATTGAAGGGAATCGGCAGTCGGACGAGATCATCATCAGCACGGATCTCTTTCCCACGCTTGCGGAAGTGGCCGGACTGGAATGGGACCATGAGATTGAAGGGGAAAGCCTGCTTCCCCACCTCCTGTTCTCAGAATCCCTGGACCGGGAAACCCTTTACTGGCATTACCCGCATTACCACCTTGGGATGCCCGGTGGGGTGATTCGCGAGGGCAAATATAAACTGATCGAATACTTTGAGACGGGTGAACTGGAATTGTATAATCTGGAGGAGGATCTGGGTGAAAAGCGCAACCTGGCTCCAGAGCTGCCCGAAAAGGCCAATGCACTTCGGGAGAAACTGCAGGCCTGGCGGGCAATTAACCGGGCACAGATGCCCACACCCAATCCGGACTATGATCCAGGTCCGGAACCCGGAAATTAAGGACATGACCCGGAAGAGATGAATGTAAATACCAACCTTTGATGGCATGAAAGAAAAGAACCTGCTGAAAATAGGGCTGGCACAGATATCCCCTGTCTGGCTCAATAAAGACAAGACCCGCGAAAAGATCAGGACCTACATCGAGCAAGCCGGAAAAGAAGCGTGCGAACTGGTGGTCTTCGGGGAGGGATTGTTGCCCGGATATCCATTCTGGCTGGGACTCACTTTTGGTTCCAAGTTCAATTCAAAAATGCAGAAGGAGATCCACGCCCATTACATCCGTAATTCGGTTCAGATCGAGTCAGGGGATCTGGACCCTTTATGCGAGGTGGCAAGGAAAAACAAAATGGCTGCCTATGTGGGGATCATCGAACGGGCAAAGAACCGGGGAGGACATAGCCTTTATTGTTCGCTGGTCTACATCAGCCAGCAGGGAGAGATCTTATCCGTGCACCGGAAACTGCAGCCCACCTACGAGGAGCGGCTCACCTGGGCTCAAGGCGACGGGCATGGCCTGAGGGTGCACAGCCTGAAGGAATTCACGGCAGGTGGGTTAAACTGCTGGGAAAACTGGCTGCCCTTGGCCAGAGCTTCACTCTACGGATTGGGTGAGGACCTGCATGTGGCTGTCTGGCCGGGATCCGTCAGAAATACGGAGGATATTACCCGTTACATTGCCATGGAGGCACGCTCCTATGTAGTATCGGTAAGTGGTCTGATGTCTGTAAAGGACATCCCTGCGGACACCCCATACCATGAAGAGATCATCAGGAATGCTGTGGATCCCTTAAGCGACGGTGGATCCTGTGTAGCCGCACCCGATGGAACCTGGCTACTGGAACCCGTGGCCGGGAAAGAGGGAATTTTTG
>CBDTYO010000626.1:0-1696 GCA_965364615.1 uncultured Bacteroidia bacterium | reverse complement strand
CGAGGCGGATCCCTATCCACCCTATACGGTCAATTTTGCGCTGGTGGACGGCGAACCAAACACCTTGGTAACCACTGATATATGGCCCAATTTCCCCATTAAGGTGGTATTTAATGCCGATGATCCGGCCAACTTCTACTGGAACATGCCCGATCAGTTCCTGGTGGATGACCTGTTCGGATATGGTGAAGCAAGGGCCACGGATCTGGGACCCGGGGCTTTCTCGGCCTGTGATCTTACTGCTTCCATTCGCTACAAGATCTATGTTTCAGCGGGTAATTTTGAACAAGCCACGCTGCAACTGGTCAAGGATTAAGCCAGACCATAGTATTCTTAGTGACTCAAAGACCGCCTTCCATCGAGGGCGGTCTTTTTTTGGCCCGTTCTTTGTATCTTTAGGCCCTGAAAAGGAATTGAAAACACTTTGCCATGAAAATAAAAGTACTGTTAAGCATCAGTCTGGCGCTTCTTTTGTCCCAGGTGGGCCTGGCGCAAACCAATATCATCTCCTCGGCAGCTGACCTCATGAATTTTTTAAATTCCGACCTGGATTATATCGAAGCCAGGAACGACCGGTACAGGACAGTGGAAGGCTCCCCCTACCTGGACGATGAGTTCCATCCGGGATCCCTGTTTTTCAGCAATACCAAATATACCGGGCTCCCCCTCAGATACAACATTTATGAAGGATATTTTGAATTCCAGACAGATCAGGGGGTGAAATTTTTCGACCCCCGGGTCACCCGGATCGATACGGTCTGGCTGGAAGGAGATACCTTTCTCTATGTGTACTTCCAGGATGGTAAAGCGAGAAAACAAACCTATATGAAAGCGGTCCGTCTGGGACCCACCAGCGTTTATCTGCGCAATGCGGTCATCCTGACGCAAGCTGAGGAAGCTACAGGTTATGTGGCTGCCAAACCCGCCAGTTTCCAGAGCCTGGCCGAGTCCATCTACATTCAGGAAGAGGGCAAGCCCGCCGTGGAGTTCAAGGGAAAAAAATCCCTGGAGGAGTTATTTCCTGAACATGAACAGGAGCTGAATAAATATGTAAAAGCGGAAAAGCTCAAACTCAAGAAAGTGGAGGATGTGGCCCGTTTGTGCGAATACCTTGACGGGCTTCGCTAGAACAGCACCTTGGCATTTCCCGGCGTCCCCCCTTCATTCACCCTGAGAATGAAAATACCCGCATGGGGAAAGAGCATCTCATTGTGGCCGGGCTCAAGCCGCCCGTTGACCCTCACTTTGCCTGACAGGTCAATGATCTGGAAGTCCCTGGTCTGGTTGGTGGTATTCACAATGGCCACGGTGCTTCTGCTGACCCGGTAGGCCAGGAAAGCAAGCTGGTCTGAATTTACCTCAATGCCCCTGGCTTCTGCAATCAGGGTCGTGCATCCCTTGTCGCTGATGGATTCCACGGTATAAAACCCATTCAGATTCGCCACCAGGGGATTGGCTTGCCCGTTGGCCCCCGGAACCAGGTCACCATCCCTGTACCACTGAATCCCTTCAAATTCTGCAGCGTTGGTCACCCGCAATTCAGGAAAACCGTTGCTCCCTCCCAGTTCCACCACCCTGGGTTCGGGCGGAAGCGGAGCGGTCAGAAACAAGCGGTTGGTCCGGTTGGATCCACATTTGTTGCTGCTGTTCAAAAAGAGGAAGCTTTGCGCCTCACCCACGGAAATGAGCACGGTAT
>CBDTYO010000625.1:0-1697 GCA_965364615.1 uncultured Bacteroidia bacterium | reverse complement strand
TACTCCTTTGATTACAATGAAAAAACCTGGAGCTTTGGCAACCCCGATTTCAGCTTCATACAATTTCGATCCAACCTGGTCCTGCGCTGGGAATACAATTTGGGTTCGACCTTGTATTTTGTCTGGGCCCATGACCGTTCGGACTGGCAGGGAACCTACAATCCCGTTTCGGACATCACAGGCGATCTTTTTGGGATCAGGGGAAACCATGTTTTCATGCTCAAGCTGAATTTCTGGTTCTCCATCTAAGCATTTCCATCGCAAAAATTTGCTACATTTAGGAGATTCGAACCTAACTTCAACAATGAAATCTGATACTATGGAACGCAGATCTTTTCTTAAACGAGGTACAGTGGCTGCAGGAGCCATTGTAGCAGGCAGCATGGCACAGGTGTCCGGCAATCCTGTGAGCAAGCCTTTGGCCGCCAAGCACAATTTTAAATTAAAATATGCCCCCCATTTTGGCATGTTCAGGCAATCGGCAGGAGAAGACCTTCTTGACCAGCTACAGTTCATGGCTGATGCCGGATTCACTGCTTTTGAGGACAACGGAATGATGCGGCGTGAGCCGGCACTGCAGTCAAAGATTGGAGATACTCTTGCCAGGCTAAACATGACAATGGGAGTTTTTGTGATTGACAAAGGGGGAAATATGGCGAATACACTTGCAGCAGGTAAACAGGAATATATCGACATATTTCTGGATGGTTGCCGCCGTGCAGTTGAGGTAGCCAAACGCGTTAATGCCCGGTGGATGACTGTTGTTCCAGGTGGTTTTGAAAGAAAACTGCCCATAGGAATTCAGGATGGAAATGTGATTGAAGCTTTGCGCCGTGGAGCAGAAATTCTTGAACCGCATGGACTGACGATGGTTCTTGAACCACTTTCCGATTCTCCGGATCTTTACCTGCGCACTTCGGAACAAACCTTCATGATTTGCAAAGCGGTGAACAGCCCTGCTTGTAAAATATTATACGATATCTACCACATGCAAAAAAATGAAGGAAACCTTATTCAAAATATCCATCTATCCTGAGAGGAAATCGGATACATTCAGATTGGTGATAATCCGGGAAGAAAAGAACCTACTACGGGAGAAATCAATTACAAAAACGTGTTTAAATATATTTACGACAAAGGATTTACAGGGATTCTGGGAATGGAGCACGGCAATTCCCAGCCGGGCAAGGAGGGTGAGCAAGCGGTTATTGAGGCTTACGCTCAGGTGGATGCGTTTTAAGGGATCCGGGGGGATACTTTACAAAAATTTGAGACTAAAAAAACGGGTTGCTCTCCAGGGGCAACCCGTTTTCTATTATTTTGCCTGCATCGGCCTGAAAAATCTGGCTATTCAGGTGCAGATCCGGCTATGGGTATTACAGCTTTTATATCGACCGGTCCCATGGTCAATTCACCCTGGGGTCCCAGCACCATGTCCGAGCCCATCATTTCTTCCCAGGTGATCTTTCTGCCGGTATAGGCAGATTCACGACCCATGATGGCAGTCAGCACAGAAATGGCAGTTTCTTCTGCTTCCACAATTTGCTCACCCGTGCGGATGGCATTGACCAGGTCGATGTGCTCTTGCACGTAATCACTGGTTTTTGCAGATTCTCCTTCTTCGTTCAGGGGGGCTTCCCATTTGTACAATTCATTCCCATCATGATCCCAAATACTCTCTCTACAATCGGTGTATC
>CBDTYO010000624.1:0-1702 GCA_965364615.1 uncultured Bacteroidia bacterium | reverse complement strand
TGAAAAAGCCTACAGGATCAACATGGCAGGCGCGGATTTCTCCATCCCGCTGGGCTCGTGGATAATCAGGGCTGAAGGGGCCTGGTATTCCCCCACTGAAGAGCGCGGAAACAAGGAGTACCTCCCCTTTCCTGAACTGTCCTATGCGGCGGAAATAGAGGTGGGAGCCTCCTGGCTGACAGCCATAGCCGGTTACAGGGGAAAATATATTCTGGATTATGCGCCCCCGTCGGCGGAACCCAGCCTTGCAGCCGGTCCGGAGCAATTTATCCCCCTTTTCCAATCCGGAGTTCCCGTCACCGCTGCCATGGTGGATGAGGCAGTGAAAGCCCAGATCGGGGCCTTTAACCGTTTGTACAATTATCAGCTGGAAGAGCTATACCATACTGCCTTCCTGGTGTTGAAGGGCCATTTTTTGCACGATCAGCTGGAGCTGGAACTCCCTGTCATCTGCCACATCACCACAGAGGAGTGGATCGTGCAGCCGGCCCTGTCATGGATGGCCGCCGATGGTATCAAACTGAAGGCTGGGTACCATGGTTTTTTTGGACCTACCTCCTCCCTGTTCCATATGGTCGGTCCCACATTGAACGCAGGATACCTGGCCCTGACACTTTCATTCTAACAGTTTAACCAAGTATAGAAACATGCATAAGCTTATCATAAAATACCGCTGGTGGATCATAGGAGCTTCCGTGCTCTTCACACTGGGTCTTTCTGCGCTTCTGTTGAAACTGGAGATCGATCCGGACCTGAAAAACTATTTTCCAAAAACCATGAGCTCCATGGTCAACACCGACAGGATCGAGGAAATCTTCGGGAACCAGGACCTGGTGATGATCATTTTTGAAACGGAGGATGTCCTCGCTGAAGAAACCCTGAAGCGTGTCAGGACGGTGGAAAAAGAGATTGGCCGAATTGAGGGAATCCGGAGGACTTCTTCCCTCTTCGGCTCCAATCACATCCATGGCGAAGAGGGGGTCATGTATGTGGAACCCACCATCCTTCGCATTCCCGGGAATGAGCCCATGCGCGAGGAAGTCAGGGAAGTAATTCGGAATAACGACCTGGTTTACAAGGTCATGGTATCGGACGACTTCCGGGCCACCGCCCTGATATGCACCCTGGAAAAAGGGGCCGATGAAGACCAGGTTTTTGCGGGCATTCATTCCATCCTGGAGGAATATCCGGGAGAGGAACTTGTCCACTTCGGAGGCCTCCCCTACCTGCGTCAGGCCATCGACTCAGACATAAAAAGGGATGGGCTTATATTGATTCCCATCGCCCTGTTACTGATGCTCAGTTTCCTCTACCTGGTGTTCCGGGAATGGCGGGGAGTCTGGCTGCCTTTCCTGGTGGTGGTGATGTCGGCCCTGCTGGGACTTTCCCTGATCCCCATCATAGGCTGGAAATTCTCCCTGATCACCTTGCTGGTTCCCATCTTGCTGATTGCGGTGGCCAATGACTATGGGATCCATATGATTGCCCGCTACCAGGAATTGAATGCAAAAGGGAACGGAAGGGGAATGAAGGAGATCTCGGCCGGGATTGCGCGATCGCTCTGGAAACCCATCATGCTGACCGGCCTCACCACCATCGCCGGGATCTCGGCCCTTTGGGCCCACACCATGATCCCTGCCAGGCAAATGGCCCTGATAGCCAGCATTGGGATTTTATTTGCCATCTTCTTCAGCCTGGTTCT
>CBDTYO010000623.1:0-1707 GCA_965364615.1 uncultured Bacteroidia bacterium | reverse complement strand
CGCTCCTCCCGTGCCAATTAGAACTCAAGATGAAGAGAATAGTCAATTATCTGAAGGAATCTTATAACGAGCTGGTACACAAGGTAACCTGGCCTACATGGAACGATTTGAGGAGCAGTGCGCTGGTGGTCATGGTTGCCTCTCTGATCTTCGCCCTGATTGTCTTCGCCATGGATATCTCTTTTCAAAAGATCCTTGAAGGCATTTATAAATTGGTGTAATCCATGAGCAATCTGGAAAAGAAGTGGTATGTTCTCAGGGCCATCGGTGGCAAAGAGAAAAAGGCCAAGGAATATATTGAAAGTGAAATCAGCAGGTTGAACCTGCAGGATTATATTGCGCAGGTACTGATCCCCACCGAGAAGGTGTACCAGATTCGCAATGGAAAAAAGATCAGTAAGGAACGCAACTATTTCCCCGGTTATGTGTTGGTAGAAGCAGTGCTGACCGGAGAGGTACCCCATATTTTGAGGAATATTCCCAACATCATTGGTTTTTTGGGCTCCGAAGGAGACCAGATGCCCACCCCTCTTAGGACCTCCGAAGTAAACAGGATCCTGGGCAAGGTGGATGAACTGTCTGCCAGCGATGAGGAGATCACCGTGCCCTTCTTTGTGGGTGAATCCGTGAAGGTGATCGATGGTCCCTTCAATAGTTTCACCGGCATTATTGAAGAAGTAAACGATGAGAAGAAGAAGTTGAAAGTGATGGTGAAGATTTTTGGAAGGAAGACCCCCTTGGAGCTGAGCTTTATGCAAGTAGAGAAAGAGGGTTAGTAGTTGGCGTGTAAATAATTAGAATTAAAAATATTACAATCTCCGGACAATGATATACCCATGAATGCTTCCTGTATGGTTGTCAGTGGATGTTGTAAGCGGTAAGTATATAAATAGTTAACAAAATGGCAAAAGAAGTAGAAGGCTTAATCAAGTTGCAAATAAGGGGTGGAGCTGCTAATCCGTCCCCTCCCGTGGGACCCGCACTGGGTGCCAAGGGTGTCAACATCATGGAGTTCTGCAAGCAGTTTAATGGCAGAACCCAGGAGCAGGCCGGGAAGTTGTTGCCAGTAATCATTACCGTGTATTCCGATAAGTCCTTTGATTTTATCGTGAAGACTCCTCCTGTGGCAGTGCAACTGCTGGAGATGGCCAGGATCAAAAGTGGATCGGCCGAATCGAACAGGGTGAAGGTAGCCAGCGTCACCTGGGATCAGGTGCGCCAGATTGCTGAAGCGAAGATGCCCGACCTGAATGCGTTTACTGTTGAGTCTGCTATGAAAATGGTTGCCGGTACCGCAAGGAGTATGGGAATTACTGTGAAAGGTACATTTCCGTCTAACAATTAATTCACTTGAAATATGAGTAAACTGACTAAAAACAGGAAGTTAGCTTTAGAGAAGTTAGACAAGGACAAGCAATATTCCATCAGTGAGGCTGCAGGACTTGTGAAGGAGATGACCAAAACCAAATTTGATGCATCGGTGGATATCGATGTGCGTTTGGGGGTGGATCCGAGGAAAGCCAACCAGATGGTGCGTGGCGTTGTTACCCTTCCCCACGGAACGGGTAAAGAGGTCAAAGTGCTTGTTTTGTGTACTCCGGAAAAAGAAGATGAGGCAAAAGAAGCCGGTGCCGATTACGTGGGGCTGGATGATTATATCGAGAAGATCGAAAAAGGTTGGACCGATATGGATGTCATCATTACCAT
>CBDTYO010000622.1:0-1712 GCA_965364615.1 uncultured Bacteroidia bacterium | reverse complement strand
ACCTGGATCTCATTTTCGAAACGGTGGATCTCTTCCACGCTCATTCCTTCCGGGCGGATCGTCCCAAGCATCACCCGGATGCTGCCCGCTCCCATATCAATGGCGATGCAAGTGAAAGAATCCCCGTTTGATTTCATGTCCCTGACTGAATAGGATGGCAAGATAGAAAGGAAAGAGGCCCATATAAATGGAAAAACCTCCTATATTTGTGTACAAAATAAACATTGCCGCCATGTTCAGGTTTCAGGAAATACCTCCAGAAGGGGATCCGTCCAGCAGAATCCAGGAATTCCAGGAAGTACTCCCCCGGCTTTTGTGCTGCAGGTACTGGTGGATGACCGAGTGGAAAAGCCAGCAGATGTCCTTTCCCTACTGGAGGCTCTACTGGAACCGGTCTGGACGCGCCTGGGTTGTGTACAATAAAACAATCTACCTGGAGCCTGACAAGCTGGTTCTGATCCCACCCAACACCCCTTTTGCCACAGACATTGACCCATCCGGTGTTCCTTCCAGTCAACCCTATTCCCTCAAAGGCGGTCGGGTGGAGAGCCGCGAAATGGAGGAGACCCTGGCGGCAGAAGCTACCGTGCTTCATCTGTTTATCCACTTCACCCTGGGTTATCCTTTTGACACCATTTCCCCGGACATTTTTGTATTTGATATCACCCCTGCCCAGCAAGAGCTCGTGCTGTCCGTCACCAGGCAACTCATTTCGGGCCAGGTAAAATTTGATCAGACAGGCAGCCTTGAGCTGTATTCGCTGCTTTTCTCGCTGCTCCGCCAGTTGCCCGCCATGGCCTGGAAAAACAGGAAGCTGGATGAACGTGTGGTCCAGGGAATCAGGCTTATGGAACACCATATCCGCGAGACGGAAATCAGCAACCGGAAACTGGCCGAGGCCGGAGGTATGTCCGTAAACGCCTACGCCAGGTTATTCAAGGAACAAACCGGCTACTCTCCCAGAAAATACCTGATACGGATGCGCGTGGAGAAAGCCTGCAACCTGCTGCATCACAGCGATCTCAGTATTGAACAGGTAGCCTCGGACTGTGGATTCTCCGATCGCTATTACTTCACCCGGATCTTTAAGCAGACCATGAAGGTAGCCCCCGGTGCCTACAAAAAAAACAGCCTGTCGGGAAAATAAGTTCCGGACCTTCTATTTGACCACATAAGAAGCCGATTGCCCGGCTTCAAGGGTTGCTCCCCCTGGAATGAGGTGCTCACCCAGGTTCTCAATCTTCACCCTTGAGAGTTTGAGGCTCCCGTTCAGGACATCCAGCCTCACCTGCTTTCCGCTATTGACTTCCTCCAGATGAACGGTGCCGTAGGCATAGCCATTGGACCAGAAGTAGGTGCCCAGGATGTCGTTAAAAGTGATCCTCCCATCCAGTCCTGAATAGTGAAATCCGGTCAGGGCCAGAAGGGCTGACCAACTGGCCATGGCACGTCCATAGTGATGCCCGCATTCTGCTTCATTGAAAGGGCTTCTCTTGCGTCCGTCATAGCGATCCCTGATGTTCTGAATGCATTGCAACCCCGCGTCGGTCTGTCCTTCATACAGCATGCCCACTGCTGCAGTATATTCAAAGCCGGTCATTACTTCCGTGAAATAGGGAAAGGGATTGACCGGCCGGGTACCCGGGTAGGCAGCCATGAGCAGGGCCGCCTCGTCACCGGCCGAGATCTTCAGGACGGATCGGCGGCCCTTG
>CBDTYO010000621.1:0-1745 GCA_965364615.1 uncultured Bacteroidia bacterium | reverse complement strand
ATTTCAACAACTCCATGAAGCAGGTCCTGTCCCATTTTGGAAACAGCGGATCGCTCAACCTGAAGGAAGCCGATGAGATCATCCAGCTGATGGAAGAGATCAAACAGAAAGGAGGCAAGGATGGATAGTTTATTTGCCTACCTGGTGGAGCTGAATATCTCCCTGATGATCCTGTTCATGGCCTACAAATTGTTTTTTGAAAAGGACCGGAACTTCACGATCAGGCGCATCTTTTTGTTGGGAGTGGCCGTTTTGCCCTTCCTTTTGCCTTTGCTCCCCAGCACCCTGCGAATGCCGGTCAGTGATCTGACACCTCTTTCCATTACCCTGGAAGGTATAACCGTCTTTGGAAATGGTGCTGTTCAAGAGGCCTCCAATTCCATATCCTTTCTGGACATTCTGTTCCTGGTATACCTGTCCATTTGTTCATTGGGGCTGATCAGGCTCATGTATCAATTGGGCAGAATCCTGCATGCCAGTCTCACCGCACCCCGTTTCGAGAAAGACGGAGTGCAGTTGTTGGCCAGCCAGTCCCTGCATGCAAGTTCCTTCTTTGGATACATTTTCATTGACCCACACAGAACAGGAGAGGAACCCTTCCCACATATTCTGGAGCACGAGGGGATTCACAAGAGGGAATGGCACTCTGTGGATCGAATCCTGGTGGAATTGTTTGTGGTGATCAACTGGTTCAATCCTTTGACCTGGATGTTACACAGATCCGTGGTGCAAAACCTTGAGTTTCTGGCAGATTCAGCCGTGCTCCGCAAGGGGACCGATCCCATGCTTTACCAATTGTCTATCTTAAATCAATATATAGGAAGCGCTTCAATTTCCAACCAATTCAGTAGTCAAATCAAAAAACGAATCAAGATGCTAAACAAAAATTATAAAATGGGATCCCGGTGGAAAATATTTCTGCTGGTCCCGCTGACACTTATTGCCTTTTTCTTCGTGGCCTGCACGGAAAAAGAGCCGGCTATAAATGACGACACGCCCCAGGTGGTGGAAGAGATGCCCCAACCCAATGCCCAGGTGGCCGCCACCATGGAACAAAGGGCCCTTGAGGAAGAAGAAGTGTTTTTTGTGGTGGAGAACATGCCCAAATTCAATGGAGATGACACATACATGGAATTCCGCAAGTACATTGCCACCAACCTGAGATATCCTCGTGAGGCTATCGAGGCGGGGGTAACCGGCAAAATCTTCATCAAATTCGTGGTCAATAAAGAGGGAAAGGTGGTTATTCCTACCAAAGAATTCCTGGCTGAAAACGAAGGCCCCAGTCCAAATGACGAGGTCGTAGTGGCGGCATACAGAACACTGGAGGAAGATGATCCCACACCGGATGAAAAATACATCAGGATGCTTGAAGACGAAGTGCGCAGGGTCATTTCCGAATCGCCCGACTGGGAGCCGGGATCCCAGAGGGGAACCAAGGTCAATGTAATGTTTACCTTCCCGGTCACCTTTACCATGCAGTAAAATCCCCAATCAACCACCGGGCCCTGGTCCGGTGGTTTTTTCTCAGTGCCGGTTTACCTATGAATGCAAAACTGCAGTTATCTGCACCCCTTCTACTATGTATTCTTCTGGCAAGTCTTTGCGCATGCCATTCCCATCAGTAAACCCAAACCGGTCTTTGTGGAGGATTATGTGATTGGTATGGGAAACGCTACCTTTGACCTGGAAGCTTTTGTCGGAATCATGAACAACATGCTAGCACAAAACAGCCATGGAATTAC
>CBDTYO010000620.1:0-1749 GCA_965364615.1 uncultured Bacteroidia bacterium | reverse complement strand
GCATATACTCCTGTCCAAAGGCGTGCTACGGCCATGCAAAGAATGATATCATGCAGCTTGGAGTCGGCGTAACTGGCTCCCCCCTTCCCCTGGGTCATTTTTGTCAACTCCGGATCTCCGTGCACATGTAAATTTGAACTCATGTAAATGAGCCTCTTGGGTTTTTGAATCAGGCAGGTCAGGATATAGGGTGCCAGGGTGTTTACCGCCAGAATCACCTCGCCAGAGGCCTGATGTACCCCTGCGTTATGGATCACTGCATCGAAGCTGCCCAATGCATTCACTTCAGCAGCCAGTTTTTTGGTCTCCTCCGGGTTTGCCAGATCGGCTGTCAGGACCTTTTCCGCGCCCGGCACTTTGCTGAGTGCGTGGTTGCCACGCTGTTCATTGCGTGCATGCAGAACCACCTGGTGCCCCTGACTCTGAAGCAGCTGAGCTGCCATAAGACCCAGCCCATCTGAAGATCCGGTGATGAATATTCTTGCCATATCAGATTTTTAATTGAAAACAACCAACATCCCGCCTAAGTTCGTATTATTTTCCATAATGGAGATCTCACCCAGGCAGAAAACATCCGGCTTCGACCCTGAATCCTCGGGGAAGGCATCTTGACTGAGGTCCTGAAACTAAAAACCGGATACCTCCGTTATATAAAAGTAACATCTCAAAAACGTAGGTCATGAAATTTTCTCCTAAAGCCCCGGTCCTTGCCATCTTCTTTGCCTTTTTATGGGTATCTTGCGAAAAAGAGGATCCTGCCATCATACCAGGAAATGTCACAGTGATTGCCGATCACACCATTGCCTACGATGCTGTTCTCCGGTCCATTCCGGAGGAATACATCGATGCTGCCCGCAACACCCTTCACATAGCCTACCAGCACACCTCCCATGGCACCCATGTCTCTTACGGGATGTTCGGTTTGCCTGGTTTTATTTCCGGAGATGAGACCACGTTTGCCATCAGCAACAACGATCCCCAGGCCGGCAAGCTCGATTTCAGGGATTATGCCATGGCTTCCTACGCCGAACCCGGAGAGAACGCCTCTGACCTGAGCGCAAACGAAACGGCCTTTATCCAGGCCACCCGGAACTACCTGGACGATCCCGACAATGCAGAGATCAATGTGGTCATGTGGAGCTGGTGCAATATTGCCGGCCACGATGTGGAAGGAAATCATCTGCCCGGAATGCAAACCCTGATCAATGAATATGGCCCCGGAGGCAGCAGAATCGGGTCCGGCGCCGGGAAAAGGGAACAGGCAGTGGCCTTTATCTTTATGACCGGCCATGCCAACCAGGATGCCAATACAGGAGCGGGAAATCCAAAAAACCAGGCGGATCTGATCATTGACTATTGCAGGGAAAATAAGTTCTACTGCCTTGATTATTATGGCATAGACACCCACGACATGGAGGGCAACTACTGGGAAGATGCCGGTGATGATGGCAACTCTGCCACCGGTGGAGATTTTTACGCGGACTGGCAAAATAGCCACAGCCTGCACACGGACTATTATGAGAACAGGTCCTCACCCGGAGGATCGGTTACCTATGGGGCCCACAATTCACAGCACATTACGGCCAATCGAAAGGCCTTTGCCATGTGGTACATCCTGGCCAGGATTGCCGGCTGGGACGGAGAAAGTCAATGAAGCCTATAGAAGGAGCATGACTGATAACCATGCCGAACGCCCGTATCCATTGATCCCGGAACCATGGAACCTGTAGTCCTGATTCAAGAGGTTTT
>CBDTYO010000619.1:0-1749 GCA_965364615.1 uncultured Bacteroidia bacterium | reverse complement strand
GGCACTGGTACGGGGGCCGGCTTTCGGGAATTCTAGCGGCCAGTCCTCTCAGCCCCCCGAAGCGGGCCAACAGCTCGCTTCCGAAAAAATGCGAAATGGCCTGGCCTGGCAACCGCAGTTTATCAGCAGCTTCTTGCTTTCTTCTTTCAGCCTTTCACTTTCTTCTATGAGCCTTTCACTTTCGATCCGCGCTTTTTCAGCTTCATCCTCCCGGGTCCCCCAGCTTACCGAAAGAATCATTCCGGTGGCCATGCTGGTGAAGAAGATGGAAGAACCTCCCATGCTCACCAGGGGCAGGGTTTGTCCGGTCACCGGCACCAGTCCCACTGCCACGGCCATGTTCACAAAGGCCTGCAGCACCAGTCCCATGGAAAGGCCAAAGGCCAGGAAGGCCCCGTAGGTGCTTTTGCTGCGCCGTATGATCAGTCCCGCCCTGAAGAACAGCCACAGGTACAGAGCTATCACCAGTATCCCACCCACCAGGCTGCCATACTCTTCAATGATGATGGCATAAATAAAATCTGAATACGGATGGGGAAGCAGGTTTCTCTGGGTGCTGTTCCCCGGTCCCTTTCCAAAGAGACCTCCCTGCACAATGGCTACTTTGGCCTGGTCGGCCTGGTAGTTGTCACTGTCTCCATCCATGTAAGCCTCGATCCGGTTCTTCCAGGTGGAGATACGGCCTTCCTTGTTGAGCAGGAAGGCTCCCCCGATGAACAGCGAAAGGGCAAAGATCCCGGTCACGATAAATAATGTCAGGTACCTCAGTGGAATCCGTCCCACAAACATCAGGGTGAAGGCGGTCACAAACACAATGGCAGCCGTGGAGAAATTGGCCGGCAGGATCAGGGCACAGGTGGCAACGATGGCCAGGGATATTTTTCCAAAGACGCCTTTGAAATCCCGTATATTGTTTTGATTCACTGATAGTACCTTGGCCAGGTACATCACCAGGGCTATCTTGGCAAAATCTGAGGGCTGAATGGTGAGTCCGGTCCCCGGAATCTCCAGCCAGCGGGTGGCTTCATTGATATTGGTCCCCGCAAAAATGGTCAGTACCAGCAAGGGAATGGCCAGGTAGAGGGCAAAAATGGAAACCCTGCTGAATACACGGTAAGGCACCAGGTGTACAAAGAATATGATCATCACCCCAAGCAGGATGTATTTGAGCTGCCTGAACAGGTAATAAAAGGTATTGCCCGAGCGGTGCTGGTAGGCCAGCGATCCCGTGGAGCTATATACCGACAGCAGAGAAATCACCAGGAGGATCAATACCACGATCCAGATGATCCTGTCCCCTTTTATGTACCTCCTGATCTTCACTTTATGCTATACAATTAATTCCCAACTATTTACCACTGACTTCATAGCTCTGAGCTTCTTACAAACTCCTGACTGCTTCCTTGAACTGGCGTCCGCGGTCCTCAAAACTTTCAAAAAGATCAAAACTGGCACAGGCAGGTGATAAGAGCACTGTTTCCCCATCCCTGGCCAGATAATAGGCTGCTTTCACTGCCTCTTCCATGCTTTTCGATTCCACGATCGACTCCACCTTCCCGCTGAATGCTTTCATCAACTTCTCATTATCCTTGCCCAGACATACGATGGCTTTCACCTTGTTCTCCACCAGATTGGAAAGCTCCTTGTAATCATTGCCCTTGTCTACTCCCCCTGCAATCCAAACTGTATTTCCTTTGACGCTCTCAAGCGCATACCAGGTGGAATTCACATTGGTTCCCTTAGAGTCGT
>CBDTYO010000618.1:0-1752 GCA_965364615.1 uncultured Bacteroidia bacterium | reverse complement strand
AATTGAAACACGCCATTGGTCTTTAGACTCACACCCTAATCGAAAATAATTTAACTTTGTCTTCGTTGAGACATAGACACGAATAGGGAGCGGTGTGAAAAAATTACATGTACTGGTTTTAAAGTCGTTTGTGGGTCCGCTTATCCTCACCTTTTTCTTTGTGATCTTCATACTTCTGATGCAGTTCCTGTGGAGGTATATCGATGATCTCATTGGGAAAGGGCTGGAAATGAGCGTAATATCTGAATTTTTGCTCTATACCAGCGCAAGCCTTGTCCCCATGGCCATGCCCCTGGCAGTGCTGCTGTCCAGCCTGATGACCTTTGGAAACCTGGCAGAAAACCTGGAGCTGCTGGCGTTTAAATCATCCGGGATCTCTCTGGTGAGAATCATGGCCCCGGTCATGGTGCTTTCGGCCCTGCTCGCCATTGGGGCTTTTATGTTTGCCAACTACGTAATGCCGGTTACGAACCTGAAAATGAGGTCACTGCTCTATGACATCCAGCAACAGCGTCCTGAACTCAGCATCAAACCCGGCGTGTTTGATAACAACCTGGAGGGGTATTCCATACGCATCGGTGACCGGGACAGCAAAACCAATCTGCTGACCGACATTTTGATCTTTGATCATACCAAAAAGGAGGGTAACACCAAGGTGACCATAGCCGACTCGGGCTATATGAAAATGTCGGCCGATGAAAAACACCTTTTGCTTACCCTGTACAACGGACGCACCTATGAGGAACTACAAAAGCAGAAAACCGAGAATCGCAACATCAAAAGCTATCCCCATCAGAGGAGCCACTTTGAACAACAGGAGCTGATCATCGAAATGACCGGATTCGGTCTGAACCGCACCGATGAAAACCTCTTTCGTAACTCCTATCAGATGCTGAATATATCGCAACTGGAGCATTTTGAAGACTCCCTGCAAGCTGATCTGGGTATACTTGCCGACGATTTCCACTCCACCATTGACCAGACCCTGGTGAGAAAGTCCAAAAACATCCTGATCAAAAGATCGCGCATTGTGCCCGATTCCCTGAAGGCCGAACTCAGGAAGGAAGGCATGGAGGTGATGACCCTTCATGTGGATTCTGCATATGCGCAGCTGAATAAGCTGGAACAACGAAGGGCCATCTCCCAGGCCATTAATTTTGCCCGAAGCAACAAGGGGCTGACAACCTCACATGCAAACACCACGGATTGGAAGATCTCAAAACTGAGAAGGTATCAGATAGAAATTCACAGGAAATACACCTACTCCCTTTTGTGTCTCATCTTCTTTTTCATCGGTGCACCCCTGGGAGCCATCATTCGAAAGGGCGGATTGGGAATACCCGTGATCGTCAGTGTGATGCTTTTTCTGATCTACTATGTTATTTCCATGATGGGCGAGAAAGTGGTGCGAGAGAATGTCCTGCCCCCCTTTGCGGGCATGTGGATCTCCACCTTCCTGCTGATCCCTGTAAGTATCTGGCTCACCATCAAAGCAGCCAACGACTCTGTGATCCTGAACGTGGAAACCTATTTTCTCTGGGCAAAGAAATTGTCTAAAGGGATACAGAAATTTTTCAGGAGAAGATGAAAATCCTGATTCTGGCCAACAAGCTTCCTTTCCCGCCCAGGGACGGAGGATCACTTGCCACGCTGAATATGATGTTAGGCCTCCAGCAAGCCGGAAACCAGATCACCTGCCTGGCCATGAATACATCCAAGCATCCTTTCCCCGTGGAGCAGATCCCACAGGAG
>CBDTYO010000617.1:0-1757 GCA_965364615.1 uncultured Bacteroidia bacterium | reverse complement strand
ATGTGTAAAAAAGCAAACACCCCCTTTGGGGGGAAACAGTGCCGGGCCCACGGGCTGAATCACCTTCGCTTCCATTCATGGTGCCCCCCCGAAGCAGCCTTCCGGGTGGCCGACCGGCTGGGGATCTATCTGCAGGTGGAGTGCGGATCCTGGGCCAACCAGGGGAGCACCATCGGTGACGGCAGTCCGCTGGATACCTTTATTTATGAAGAATCGGACCGGATCCTGGAAGCCTACGGGAATCACCCTTCTTTCTGCATGATGGCCTATGGCAATGAACCAGCGGGAAAGAATATGAATGCCTACCTGATCGATTTGATGAACTCGTGGAGGGCCAGGGATCCCAGGAGGGTATATACGGCAGGTGCCGGATGGCCGCTCCTGCCTGAGAATGACTATCACAACGGACCCCAACCCAGGATCCAGCAATGGGGCGCCGGCCTCAATAGCCTCATCAATGCCAGGCCCCCGCAAACATCCTATGACTTTGACAGTGTCATTTCCCAGTATAAGGTGCCCTTTGTGAGCCACGAAATCGGGCAATGGTGCGTCTACCCCAATTTTGAAGAAATCAAGAAATATACCGGGGTGCTGAAAGCCACCAATTTCGAGATCTTCAGAGAAAGCCTGGAGGCAAACCACATGGGCCATCAATCAAGGGACTTTCTGATGGCTTCCGGAAAACTCCAGGCCCTCTGCTACAAGGCAGAGGTGGAAGCGGCCCTTCGTACTCCCGGTTTTGCGGGATTCCAGTTGCTGATGTTGCACGATTTTCCCGGACAGGGAACGGCCCTGGTGGGTGTTTTGGATCCTTTTTTCGATTCAAAAGGCTATATCACACCCGATGAATTCAGACAATTCTGCAGCAGCACTGTTCCCCTGGCCCGGATGGACCAGAGGATATTCACCTCGGGCGAAAACTTCCGCGCCAGCCTTGAGCTCTCCCATTTCGGGGAAGCCCCCCTGGAGGATGCAAAAATCAGCTGCCGGATCATCGATCCTGAAGAAAAAACGATGTTTGAAAGAACATGGGATAAGCATGTGGTACCGGTGGACAATGCCATTGCTGTAGGCGAAGTGACCTATCCCCTCCAGGGGATCAGCCAGGCGGGCAAATACAAACTTGAACTCCGTGTGGAAGGAAGCGAGGCCAAAAATTCCTGGGACTTCTGGGTATATCCCGATGGCGCAGAGCAGGATCCCGGAGAGGTATGGATCACCCGGGAGCTTGATAAAAAAACCCTGAAAAAACTATCCAGGGGACAGCCGGTCCTGCTGCTGGTACACGGACAAGTGAATCAAACGCATGGAGCAGACGTGGCCATTGGATTTTCCAGCATCTTCTGGAACACCGCCTGGACCGGCGGGCAGGCCCCGCACACCCTGGGCATTCTCTGCGATCCCGGGCATGCGGTCTTTCAGGATTTTCCCACGGAGTACCACAGCAACTGGCAATGGTGGGACCCCGTGAGCCATTCACAGGCCATGGTCCTGGATCACCTGCCTTCAGGGCTGAAGCCCCTGATCCAGCCCATAGATACCTGGTTTGAAAACAGAAGGCTGGGATTGCTTTTCGAGGCCAAAGTGAATGGAGGAAGACTGATGGTATGCAGCATTGATCTGACCCACGAACTTGAGTCACGTCCTGCATCGAAACAATTGCTGATCTCCACGCTGCAATATATGAACTCCCCGGCATTTCAACCCGGCCCAGACATCGAAACGGAGCTCGCCCAAAAAGTACAGGCACTCCGATT
>CBDTYO010000616.1:0-1795 GCA_965364615.1 uncultured Bacteroidia bacterium | reverse complement strand
CCATGGACGATCTGAAGGCGGACAGGTATTGCAGCATGATTCCCAACCTGAGCGAGAATACGGTGAAGGAAGTATTCAAATCCATTGAAGCCAAATTTAACAAGGGCACCAAGGTGGAGAAGAACCAGGTCTATTACCATACGGGCCCGCACCACGACGATATCATGTTGGGGATCAATCCCCACATCCACAGGCTCATGCGCGAGGAGTCAAACACCAATTATTTTTCGGTGCTCACCTCTGGCTTCACGGCGGTCACCAACGATTTCGTGATCAAGGCCCTGGAGGATACCCGGCAATTTCTGGAACGGGGACTCATGCAGATGACCAATTATCCGGATTTCTTCGAGTCGGGCTACAAATTCAAGCGCGACAAGGATGTCAATCACTACCTCCTGAAGGTGGCTTCCGGCGAGGAGCACGAATTAAGACGGGGACTGGCGCACAGGATCGTGCGCGATATGGTGGGTCTGTACGAACTGAAGAGCGTGGATGAGCTCAGGGAAAAGATCGACCAGATCATCACCATCCTGGAGAATAGTTATGACGGTGAAATCAATACACCCGACATCCAGAAGCTGAAGGGGATGATCCGTGAATACGAGGAGGAGCTGGTCTGGGGCTACTTTGGCATCGAGACCAAGAATGTACATCACCTGAGGCTGGGCTTCTACACCGGTGAAGTGTTTACGGAGCAGCCCAAACTGGACCGGGATGTGGAGCCCCTGCTGGATAAGCTCAGGGAGATCAAACCCACGGTGGTGAGCCTGGCCTTTGATCCCGAGGGCAGCGGACCCGATACCCATTACAAGGTGCTCCAGGTCATTGCAGAAGCCCTGCGGAAGTGGAGCCAGGAGGAAGACCTGAGCGAATTAAGGGTGTGGGGTTACCGGAATGTGTGGTACCGTTTCCATCCGGCCGAGGCCAATGTGATAGTGCCTGTTTCCCTCAATGCCATGGCGGTCATGGATGCCTCCTTTACCCACAGCTACCTGAGCCAGGTGGACGCTTCCTTCCCCTCCTACCAGTTGGATGGCAAATTCAGCGACCTGACCAAACGGATATGGGTGGAACAACTGAAGCAGATCCAGCTGCTGGTGGGGAAACATACCTTCTACCAGAGCCAGAGTCCCAGGACCAGGTCCACCCACGGACTGCTTTATTTCAAGGAGATGAAACTGGATGAATTCCTGACCAACGCCCGCGAACTGGAGAAATCCATGGAAGGGGTCGTATTTTAATTCACACAATAGGGGAAAAAGAAGAGGGTGTCTCCAAAAGGGCTTCTTATTAGTCTTTTGGGGATGTTTATGAAGTAACCTGGCATTTTTTACGCAGTAAATATGCACGTTACGAATAAACATCCCTAAGAAAACCAAAGAGGGTGCCTCTTTTGAGACACCCTCTTCTTTCATTTATAGAGAATTGGTAGTTAGGCTTCTATAGCTCCTTGATCTTGATGTTCCGGAACCAGACCGCATGGCCGTGGTCCTGGAGCCCGATGTAACCGGTCTTGGCCACATCGGCAAAATCGGGATTGAATTCGGGGAACTTGCTGTTGGCGATCATCTCGTTCCACTTATCGGTCCACAGGTGGAACTCCATGGTCTGTTCCCCATTCATCCTGAACACAATGGTTCCTTCATAGGAGACGATCTCAGCCGTGTTCCATTCCATCGGGCCCTTGGCATTCTGCGGGTTCGGGGGGATCAGGTCATACAGACTTCCGGCCCTCCGGTTCCCGTCCTTGCCCAGGGTGTTGTCGATGTGATTTCCGAAGTTATCAAGGATCTGG
>CBDTYO010000615.1:0-1798 GCA_965364615.1 uncultured Bacteroidia bacterium | reverse complement strand
CCGGGATCCAGCCATACAGCAGCCTGACCATCCCTCCCTGCATTCCGCCCCGCCTGACGAATCCGATCCCCGGATTGAATTGGGTCCCCGAATAGGTATAATCCAGCGAATAGGCAAAGCCTTCCTCGGTGCGGCGTTCCCAGTTCAACAGTATGAAGGATGGATCAAGTGAGGATAATTTGCTGTCAATCTCGGTGTCGTAACTCTGGGCCCATTTCACGTTCAGGTAGTCATCGCCGAACAGCCTGAAGATCCCGTCCAGTCCATAGGTGAAATTCTGCTTGCCGTCCATTCCGATGCGAGAGGTAAAAATCCCTCCCACGTAGGAATTGGGATTGATCACCTGCCGCCTTGTCAGGATGACACCGAAGTTTTCCCCGGCAATCTCCTCATGTTCGGCAGTCTGCATATTCAGCAGACCCATGTCCCATTTCCCCACTCTGCCCGTGAGCCTGGCCCCTCCGTATATCCGGATCTGCTGACCATCCACCAGACCAATGTTCCTGGAATAGAAAAGATTGTCGGCCCGTCCTCCCAGGCTGAAGTCAAAGACGCTGGAACGCTCCTGGAAAAATTTCCGTTTCTCCGGGAAAAACAGGGAGTACCTGGTCAGGTTCACCTGCTGGTCGTCTGCCTCCACCTGCGCGAAATCTGTGTTGGCAGTCAGGTCCAGGGTCAGGTTGCTGTTTATATTATACTTTACATCCAGTCCGGCATTGTACTTAGGGTAATTTTCCAGGCTATATTCCGTCCCTTCTTCATTGGGGTCATATTCCTGTCCGTAACCGCCGATAACGTAAGGTGAAATGTACACGGGTTTGGTGGGCCTGGCCCCTTCAATCTCTATTTTCCGGGCCTGAGAAGGTTTCATGGTTGCTGTGAATCCATACTTGGGATCAATGGGCGGATAGGTATCGGTCTCGTTGTTGGCACTGATATTCCGGGTGATGATGAGTCCCATGGTGGCCACATCGTCATCCGGTTTGAATTTCAGGCTGGAAAAGGGTATGCGCATCTCCACATACCAACCCTTATCATCTCTTGTTGTTTTCACGTCCCAGAAGGTATCCCAGCTGATATTCATTCCACCGGGTCCACCGGGTCCACCGCCGCCCGCCGCATCATTGGCGATGGCATAGTCGGTTCGCAGTCCGGTGGGTGCGGTATGGAATGCCAGCCCGCTTTCATTATCGTTATAGGAATCCAGCATGATCCCGAATGCATCGTAATCAAAAAGCATCTCATCTCTTTTCTTGGTGGCAGCATAGATCCTGGACGCATCGTTCATGAACAGGCTGGCGCCTACCCACAGAAATTCATCGTCGTAACCCACTCTCACATCGCTCCTTTCCGAAGGCTGGTTTCCGAAATTGGGACGGTGCATGGTCAGGGGAAACATTTCCAAAGCTTCCCATGCCTCATCATCGGGAATCCCGTCAAATACAATGGCCGTACTCAGGCGTTTGATCTTAACTGCTTCCTGGCCAAAGGTCTGGCCGGATAAAAGAATCAATCCTGCGAAAAGAATCAATCCAAAATGGTTTCGATTCAATCTTATTGAAGTTGTTGTCATTGGCTCAGGATTTTTTCATCTCTTGGATGTGCTTACAGACCAATAGTTTAATGGAATGATTCTAAATATTACAGCCCAACAGGGGGGGATCTATCGCAAGGAATCCCTGGATCGATGCCATATGAGCAGGCTATTTCTGCCGGGATGTTTCGGTCAGACTATTTCTGAAATTACTGCTGCGGTAGCTGTCTCTTATCGTCTGAGAGCTAGCAGGTACTTTTTCAC
>CBDTYO010000614.1:0-1801 GCA_965364615.1 uncultured Bacteroidia bacterium | reverse complement strand
GAATGCCACGCTTCCCTCCTTCTCCAGGTTCGGGAATTCGCGGAGGGTCTGCTTCAATGCACCACCCACAAAGGCCTGAACCGAATCCAGGGTCACCGTATCAGGAAGGCTGAGTCGAATGTTTATCTCTGTACCCAGCGGAAGGGTCAGGGCACCAGCCGGTTCTTCCAGCGTGCTGATCTTTGGCTGGGCAGGCGCGGGTGGCATTGTACGCTCGGTGTTCCCTCCCCCTGAACAGAAGGAAAGTGACACCGTTGGGGAATTCGAGACCAATCTTGTTTGAATTGACACAGCAAAGAGCAAAAAGATCAGGGAGGGAAAAGCTTGCTTCATTCCTGGCAACATTACTTCGCAGCTTTCTTTATGAAATCGAACAGGTTCTTCTTCTTGTTGGGAAGACTTTTTAGTTCATCTTCCAGCTTGGGTGCCACCAGTGGATTGATCATCTGGTAGATCTCACCCCAGGGAGGCAGGCCTCCGATGTTCCTGTCGTCAATGAAAATATCTGCATCGATTTTCCGGCTGTCATACTCCTCATCAAACTCCTCCTCGGGGTAACTGGCATTGATCGCATAGAACTCCACACCGTTTCTCCGGCAAAACTCCACTGCCTCTTCCAATTCCTTTCCCGAACGGTAGGTCCACAGGATCAATTGATGCTTTTGTTTTTGAAGTGCCCTGAGGGTCTCAAAAGCAAATAATATCTCCTTCCCAATCTCAGGATACTTGTGTTCCACGATCGTTCCATCAAAATCTACGGCTATTTTCAAAGGGACATCCATGGCCAATGGTACTTGAAAACCATCCAAATTTAATAAAACCTCCTAAAAGAGACCCTTAACGGATAGATATCTTTCACCGGTATCGTAATTAAATGTAAGGATCAGGGAAGAAGGATCGGCCTTTTCAAGCAACTTGGACACTGCAGCCAGGGAGGCTCCCGTGGAAATCCCTGTAAATATGCCTTCCTCCCGGGCTGCCCTTTTTGCATACACATAGGCCGCCTCTTTTTCTACCTGGATCACGCCGTCCAGAACCCCCCGGTCAAGGTTCCCGGGAATAAATCCGGCACCAATTCCCATAATGCCGTGTTTGCCGGGTTCTCCTCCGCTGATCACGGGAGAGTCTGCCGGTTCAACGGCCAGCACCTTCAGGCCAGGCATGGATTGCTTCAGTACCCTGGACACCCCCGAGATGTGTCCGCCGGTGCCCACGCCGGTGACCAGGTAGTCGATGCCCCCCGGGAAATCTTCCAGGATCTCAATGGCGGTGGTGCTCTCATGGATGGAAGGATTGGCCGGATTGTCGAACTGGGAGGGGATCCATGCCCCTTCAATTTGCGAGGCAAGCTCCTGGGCCCTTGCCATGGATCCCTTCATGCCATGCTCACCCGGCGTCAGCACCAATTCCGCACCATAGGCTTCCAGGATGCTGCGCCTTTCCACCGACATGGAATCCGGCATCACCAGGATCATCCGGTATCCCTTTGCGGCAGCCACCATGGCCAGTCCGATCCCCGTATTGCCCGACGTGGGCTCGATAATGACAGAGCCTTCATGCAATATGCCCTGCTTCTCGGCCGCATTCACCATGGCATGGGCAATTCGGTCCTTGATACTGCCCCCGGGATTGCTGCGTTCCAGTTTCATCCATACATGCTCTGCACCGGGAAAAAGTTTCCGGATGCGCACATGGGGAGTGTTCCCTATGGTATCTATGATGCTTTCGTACTTCATGACTTTTTCCTTTCTCTGATTTCCACCCGGTGGTTGCGGTACACCAGGGAATGGGGTGCAATGCT
>CBDTYO010000613.1:0-1801 GCA_965364615.1 uncultured Bacteroidia bacterium | reverse complement strand
AGACCGAAAGCTGCTTGTTGGGCACCACCAGGTCCTCATCGATGCCCATGACCTTTCCATAGCCCTCACACATGGGACAGGCTCCCAGGGGATTGTTAAAGCTGAACAGGTGTTCGGAAGGTTCTTCAAACTCCATCCCGTCGGCTTCGAAACGGGTGGAAAACTCTTCCTGATGGCCTGTGTTGGGGTCCCATAGCATGCAATGCCCATGCCCCATCTGCAGGGCGGTTTGCACAGAATCGCCAAAGCGGCTCACAGAGGCTTCATCGTCCTGGACCACGATCCTGTCTACCACCAGATCCAGCAGAAAGCTTTCCGGGGAAGGCTCTCCTCCCTTCAGGGCATTCAGATCAATGATCTGGTCCCCGACCCTGGCCCGGGTCATGCCCTGCTGTATGAAGATGTCCAGCTGATAATCCAGGTCCCTTTCCGCATTCAGGCAAACAGCGGCGAGAATCACCCACCTGCTGTCCCTTTCCTGCTGGAGGATATAGTCCACCACATCGGTCACTGAATGCCGCTTGACCAGCTTGCCTGAAACGGGCGACCGGGTCTGGCCGATCCTGGCGTATAAAAGCTTGATGTAATCATAAATTTCCGTGGAGGTACCCACCGTGGACCTGGGGTTTCGGGTATTCACACGCTGCTCCAGAGCCACTGCCGGAGGAATGCCGTGTATGAAATCCACATCGGGTTTGTCAATCCGACCCAGAAACTGCCTGGCGTAAGCAGATAAGCTCTCCACATAACGCCTCTGACCTTCAGCATATAAGGTATCAAATGCCAGCGAAGATTTTCCAGAACCCGAAAGCCCGGTAATGACCACCATCCGATCGCGGGGAATCTTCAATTCCACGTTCTTCAGATTGTGCATCCGTGCTCCCTTGATATGAATTACCTGGTCTATGTCGGCTGGCATAATGGTGGCACAAAATTAGTACAATTTTGCATTAAGATTTATTTTTACTTACTTGCATCCATACAAACCTCCAAAAAAAGCTGCCTATAGGAACACCTCTACGCTAAACCAATACCAACGAGAGTTTTGAAACAGTCCATAGTGAACGACCAAGAGTTGGTTCAAGCGTATATTCAAGGTGACCAGTCAGCCATTGAATCCCTGATTAACAAGCATCGCAGCAAAGTGTATACGTACATTTTGCTCACCATCAAGAATCAGCAACTTGCTGAAGATCTTTTTCAGGAAACTTTTATCAAGGTCATCCAGTCCCTCAGGGGGGGGAAATACCGTGATAATGGAAGGTTCCTGTCCTGGGTCATAAGGATTGCACACAACCTGATCATCGATCACTTCAGGAAAGAAAAGCAGATGAACTCCGTATCCAATGACGATACCGAGGTCGATCTGTTCAACAGCAAGAAGCTGAGTGATGACAACATCGAGGAGTTGATCATCAACAGCCAGATCAAGACAGAGATACGCATCCTGATCAATGAACTTCCGGATGACCAGAGAGAGGTGGTGCTGTTGAGACATTATGGTGGGCTTAGCTTCAAAGAGATTGCCGAGCAGACCGATGTGAGCATCAACACTGCATTGGGACGGATGCGTTATGCCCTGATCAATCTCCGCAAACTCATTGAAGAAAAAAAGCTTACCCTTACGGTATATTAGGAAACTTTCACTTTTTTTACAATAATCCACCCGCCAGGGCGTTTTAATTCTGAAAACCTAATTTACACGCCTATGGTAAAAGTTTCTACCCTGTTTCACCGGGTGGATGGATTCGATGAGTCAGGCACATATTACAATGGCACGGCCGCATTGGATCGGATTTTG
>CBDTYO010000612.1:0-1804 GCA_965364615.1 uncultured Bacteroidia bacterium | reverse complement strand
CCCTTTCCGAGCAGGTGCTCTACAAGAACCTGCTGACGGTGATGGACATGCTGGGCACCAACCAGTGGGAGCGCCCAATATACTATTCCACCACCGTGTCGTCCGACAACTACCTGAACCTGGATGATTATTTCATCCGCGAGGGACTGGCGCTGAGGGTGGCTCCGGTGCGTTACAGCAACTCCAATTTCCTGGGGGTGGTGGATACCGACGACATGTATACCAAGCTCATGGAGGAATTTGACTGGGGCGGACTGGATACCCCCGGGATCTACATGGACGAAAACAACCTGCGGATGACCATCCACTACCGCTATGCCTTCTCGGTGCTGGCAGGAGCGCTGACCGAAGAAGGGGATACGGAAAGGGCCAAGGAAGTGCTGGACCGGTGCATGGAACGCATGCCCGAGGACATCATCCCCTACAATGCAGGCATTACCCCCCTCATCCAGGGATATTTCGGGGTGGGCGATACCGCCACCGCCAACTACATGGTGGAGAAGTACGAAGAGCAGCTCTCCTCCGAGCTCGATTACATCCTCCTTCTGTCCAATGCCAACAAGTTCCGCTTCGGCAAATCAGCCAACGATTTCCTGTCGGCCGTCAGGGACATCAACCAGCTGAGGCAGATGTGCGTGGGCTATGGCGAAATAGAGGCAGCCCGGAGGCTCGAAGAGAAACTGAACATGTACGGGTCGGAATACGAACGGCTGTTCAGGTAAGTTGAAGCTTGGCCCTTATGCGAGCAAGCTCCATGATAAGCAGCCATCAGCCTGCAGGCAGCCAACATGGCTTTGGCGTTGATTCTGGTAACATTATGGGAAGGTCTTCGTTATATACAATGAAATGCTGATTGTCAGACCCCCTTCCTTATTGACCCGTGCCCTGCACCGGATGACCTGGGATTTGTCCGGGGAACACCGCAATGTGTACCTCACCTTCGACGACGGTCCCACCCCGGTGGTCACCCCCTGGGTGATCGACCGGCTGAAAGAAGCCGGGGCCAGGGCCACCTTTTTCTGCCTGGGCCGCAATGTGGATAAGCACCCCGACATCTATCGCCAGATCCTTTCGGCCGGACACTCGGTGGGCAACCACAGCTACAGCCACCTCAAGGGATTCCGTTCCAGCATCAAGCGCTACATGGACGACATTGGCCTGGCTGCCGACATGATCGATTCCAAACTGTTCCGCCCTCCCTACGGGCGGATCTTCCCCGGACAGGTCAAGGCCGTGATGCAGGAATACGACATCATCATGTGGGATGTGCTGAGCATCGACTACAATTCAAATCTCAGCGGAAAGCGGGTGCTTCAGAATGTGACCCGCAATGTAAAGCCCGGCTCCATCATTGTCTTCCACGACTCGGACAAGGCCGCTCACAACCTTTACTACGCCCTTCCCCGCACCCTGGAGTTCCTCCAGCAGGAAGGCTACTCCATGCTTTCCATCCCCAGCACCGGACTGGCGCACCCCTCCAGCTGAGCCGAACCACTTTCCGGACAGATCTACGCCATCACCTGCACATAGACCGCCAGGCCCAGCAGGATCCACAGGAGCACTTCATGGGTCCAGGGATTTCTTTTGCGGTGGAAATAATTGGAGAGCACATAGGAGACCGGCAAGGCGATAAATACCAGTGCGGAGGGATCGAAGCGGGCCACAAACACATAAAACAATATCCCCACCACAAACATGTAGAACATCACCTGGTAGATATTCTGGAGGAGCGTTTTCCGGGTCTGAAAGCGATTGATCATATACATACTCGCCACCAGCACCAAAAAGAGCATATATCCATAGA
>CBDTYO010000611.1:0-1828 GCA_965364615.1 uncultured Bacteroidia bacterium | reverse complement strand
GCCGTCCGAATAACCGGCCAGTTCCACGTACTTGTACCCCAGATCGGATACCTTCTTCAGGGAACCGGGTGTATCGGCATCCATGGCATCCCGGATGGAGTAGAGCTGGAGGCCCACTCCAAGACTTTTTGGATCCTTCGGAGCTGCCGCACATCCCAAGGGCCCCATGGCCATAACTCCCAGGGCACCTGCTCCTGAGATCTTTAAAAACTGTCTGCGATTTTGTGAAGCTTTCATATGTTCTGTTTTAGTGTTTCGGTAATCTGCAGTCACAAAAATATATCTCCTTCTGTTAGTAAACAAATCCATTGGCCATTATCATTATAATGTGGTCCATTGTATTGTTTGCAAAAAAACTGATCCGCTGATCAATCCTGCAGGTTCAGTTGAAGGAAGCGGACAAAGTTCCCGTGCAGGATATTCTGCACATCCTCCTGTTCATAGCCCCTGGCCTTCAATAGCGCGGGGAGTTTCTGTAAATCGGCAATGGTATCCAGGTCGTGGGGACATTGTTCTGTGCCGAAGGCTCCATCCAGGTCGCTTCCGATACCCGCGTGGTGGGAATTGCCCGCCAGCTGGCAGACATGGTCGATGTGGTCCACCATGATATCCAGTTTCACATTCCGGGCCTCTGGATCAGATGTGCCACGGATCCATCCGGGCACCATCATCCAGGCATCCAGGGCAAGGCCGATGACGGCTTGTCGGCGGATGAGTTCCTGAATCATTTCGTCGCTGAATTGCCGGTTGTGATCCACAAATTTCCGGCAATTGTTGTGGCTGGCCCATACAGGGCCCTTGTAAAGGTCCAGGGCGTGCCAGAATGCCTCATCGTTCAGATGGGTCATGTCCAGGATCATATGGAGCTGCTCCATGGTCCTCAGCAATTCCACTCCCCTGGGGTTGAGTTTGCCGGTGGCATCGGTCCCGTTGGCATAAATGCCCGGTCCGTAATGGGCCGGGCCAATGGCACGCAAGCCTTCACCATGGGCCCTTTCGAGGTGCTTCATGGAGATCAGGGAGTCAGCCCCTTCCAGGCTCAGAAGGTAGCATACGGGGGTATGGGGCGCTGGATTTTCCCACAGGGCCAGACTTTCATTCAGGGAGCTTTGGTCGGTGATCTGTTTCATTTCTCCGGCCTCTTCCATGGCACGGTACCACTGCAATTGCCCCTGTGTGTGCGCCCAGGCTTGCTCCTGGGAATACCAGCCGGGGATGGCACTGCCGGGTTTCACCACCCTGCTTATCTGTGTGGCCACCACCAGGCCCACCTTCCCTGCTCTCAGGGCCGGAAAGGACACCGTATTGCGGCCCCGGTCAGGTCTGTCGCTCATGCCCTTTTCGGATTGACGAATCTGTTCAACGGTCCACCGCTGGTCCCGGTTCCATTCCATGGCATTCATGGAAATGTCCAGGTGGGCATCGAAGATCAATGGTTTGTGGTTCTTATCCGGGTTCATCGAAAAAGTTATATCCTGTACTCTCTTTTGCGGGCCTCCACCTTCCACACATCCACCACCTTGTTTTCGCGCACCACATATACCTGTTCGTGCAGGGCCATGGTGGGACAGACATGGATGGGCAGGGCATAGACCAGGCCTCCCGGAGCCATACCCTTCCGATCCTTCGGGGAAAGCACCAGGTGCTCTTCGCTGTGATTCAGGACTTCCTGGTATTCCAGGTTCAGGAATTTCATGCGGGGATGGGGCATTTCAGACGCAAGGGCTTTGTACCCCAGGTCGAGACAAAACTGGTTCTTTCCCTGACTGAACACCCTGCTGGCAATGACCGCTGACGGCAGAAATTCCAGATCCGGAAAAGCTGCTTC
>CBDTYO010000610.1:0-1836 GCA_965364615.1 uncultured Bacteroidia bacterium | reverse complement strand
GAGCGGGCTGAGATCCTCAAGGGAGTACATCCCAGCCTGGATGCGGAAGCTCTCCGGGTGATTAATTCGTCCCCCAGGTGGGAACCGGGATTTCAAAGCGGCCGATATGTGAATGTGATCTATAGCTTCCCGATCCATTTTGTACTGCACGACTGAATCTTGCCCGGTCATCCGGGCTTCTGCTTCATAATACTTCCTATTTTTGTTGGGTCCATCATTAATTAAAAACGAATACAGCATCATGAAGCAGGAACGCATCGGGAGAATTCTCACAGCAGGGATTTTCGCAATATTCATTTCGATGGCTGCCTTGGGTCAATCTTTGGCCGCTGCAGCATCCAAACCCAACATTCTCTGGATCGTGGGCGAGAATCTGAACCTTGATTTGGGCGTCTATGGGGCACAACATGTATCCACGCCCCACCTGGATGCCCTGGCCAGGAATGGTGTTCGCTACACCCATGTTTTCTCCACCAGTCCGGTTTGTGCCCCAAGCCGCTCTGCCTTTATGACGGGCATGTACCAGACCACCACCGATACCCACCACATGCGTTCCCACCGCCAAGATGATTATCGTTTGCCTCCGGGGGTCCGGCCCATTACCCACCGTTTGTCCGAGGCCGGATATTTCACCGCCAACATCAGCACCATCGGGGACCGGGTGGTGGGAACCGGCAAGCTGGACCTGAATTTTGTGAATGAGGGACCCATGTATGATTCGGACGATTGGTCGGCGCTTTCATCAAACCAACCGTTTTTTGCCATGATCAACACCCCCGAAATCGAATATGATATCTATGACCGGAAGACCTTTTCCAAAGACCGGGTGGAATGGGTGGGTGAAAAAGAACACCCGCAAATTGCCACCCCCGAAAACGTAGAAGTACCCCCCTACTATCCCGATCATGAGATCACCCGCCAGGAGCTGGCCAGGTATTACAATTCAGTATCTGGCATGGATGTACGCGTTGGCTGGATCCTCGAGGAATTGGAAAAGGACGGACTGGCCGACCATACCATCGTCATCTTTTTTGGGGACAACGGCCGCCTCGATCCGCGGGGCATACACTGGTGCTGGGATACGGGCCTTCGGGTTCCCCTGATAATTCATTGGCCAAAAAATTACATAGCCCCGGAAGGTTATACTCCCGGAACCGTCAACGAAGAGATCATCAGCTTGCTGGACATCACAGCGACTACCCTGCGCATGGCGGGCATCACGCCTCCCTTCAATATGCAGAGCAGGGTGTTCCTGGGAGAACAGGCCGATCCTCCACGGACCTATGCTTTCAGTGCCCGCGACCGGATCGACGAGACGGTGAACCGCATCCGGTCGGTAAGGGACAAGCGCTACCACTACTTGCGGAACTATATGCCCGAACAGGGGTTTGCCTCCCTCAACCGTTACAAGGAGAAATGTTTTGCCATCATTCCGCTGATGAGGGAATTGCGCGCTCAGGGCAAACTGAGCGGTGCAGCCGCTGAACTCATGGAACCGCTTCCTTATGAGCAGTTGTACGATACAGAAAATGATCCCCATGAGATCCACAATCTGGCAGGATCAAACAAGCCCGAGCACCGGGAAGCACTGCTTCGTTTGCGTGCGGCACTGGATACCTGGATCGTGGAAACAGGTGACCGGGGCGAATTTCCCGAAGATCCTGGTATTGTGGCTCCCTTTGAAAGGGAAATGCACGATTGGTTCGGAACACCGGAGTGGTATGTTGGCAAATAAAAAAGGCACAATCAACTCGTTATTAGCTGAATGTGCCTTCTGATCAGTGGGATGTACTGGAATCGAACCAGTGACCTCATGCCTGTCAAGCATGCGCTCTG
>CBDTYO010000609.1:0-1841 GCA_965364615.1 uncultured Bacteroidia bacterium | reverse complement strand
CCTTGCCAGATCTAGCCCCCTTTCATACGCCTCAAGCTGGGCCATCAGAGAGAGAAATGCTTCATTGAGCGAACTGCTTGACTGGGTCAGTTCGGTCTCCTTGGCCTGAAGCTTCAACCCGGTCTCCTGTTCAATTTTCTCAATCTCTCCAAGCAGTGCCAGGATTTCTTCATTGGGAGGAACAGTATCTGCCTCTGCATTCTGATCATTTTCGAAGATCCTTTTGAGAAAATCCTTTACCACGACCGAATCGGGTTCCAGGGCCTGGACCCGTTCGGTCAGATCAGAGAAGGCATTCCTTGTGGAATCATACTGCCATATGGCAATCATCTCAGTCCAGACCTGGATTTTTACGTCGATCAGCGCATTGATGGTATCAATTTTCTGTGAGAACCATACATCTTCAGGATACTGCTTGTACAGTTTGCCGATGACCGAATCAATTCTTGTGGTCAGTACATTGTACTTGTTCAGGTAATTGTCTTCCCTGGTCAGACCGTAAAGCCTGACGTTGTTTTCAGCCCGGTCGATGGTGGTGGTAATATCCCGGATGGTGGACAGTCCGTCATCCCGGGTATTGTTGCTGTAAATCAAAGTGACCACCGAGGAGATGCTCTTATAGGAGAGATAGCCGCTGAACACAATGATCAAGACACCGGCAAAAAGTAGAAGCGCTATCTTAAAGGGCATCGATGCTTTTAAACGGGCCATGTTGAATAGAAAAAATATACTTGTAGTATTCAAACAGGAAAATCCCACATTTGTTGTTCTAATCGCTACATGCCATTGGCTCCAGGGGGAAGGAGCGGGTGGCGGGGCAAACGGCAAAAGTGTTATTTTCTGGCGTATTCATGGCGGAAAGCATAGATCAGGCTAAGATTCCAGACAAAGGCATCTCCGCCAGGAATGGTGGTGGTTAAGGGTTGGTTCAAAATAGTCTGCACTGATAAAGGGAAATCCCTCCTGTTCAGTGAAAGGGAGGCCGTGATGTAAAATCCATCATCCGCATCCATTCTTAAATAATAGATCTGTGGGTGAAATTTCAGGAAGTATTGCCCGAAAATCCTGATGTGGGAAAAGTTGCTGTTCAGGGTCAGAAAATGGGAATTCTGGGTGGCAGTAGTCTGGAATCCATGGCCATACAGGTAGTATATCCCAATGCTGATATTCTTGGATATAAGGTAATTGGGAGAGAATTCCCCCGCCACAAAACGCAGGGCCTCAAAGACTTCAGTGCTTTCTCCATCGATGGTGACGGGCACCGTCCTGAACATGAATGCCGGGTGTGCTCCCACATGTATACGAAACTTTTCATTGTTCAAAAATTTATACCTCCACCAGAATATAAGGGCCCATGGCTTCCCATCCAGTGCAAAACGGAACTGGGGATCAAAACCAAGCTTCTCCCCACCTACCGTCAGGTCGAAAATGGCAGCGGGTTTTCCCAGGGAAAAGGTGGGGAGCAGGGAAATCCCGTTGTTGGTGACCGTAACAGCTCCTCCAATATGCCTGTCCTGAGGAGCAGGCGCGCTTTCCTGGGCGAAAGCTGTCTGGGCCATCAGCATGCACGCAAACACCAGCGGCAGGCAACGCCAGATCATAGCGGGCAGAATGTTCTTTTCCTCCCTAAGATTCAAATGATTGATTAACAATGAGTTTCTCATAGGTGTATATGGATTGGCCGCACCATCTGACTGAGCACAAATATCTACCCTCCCTCCTTGGGAAATCGGACACCGCTGATCTCTTCACAAAGGGCAAGAAATTTATCCTGAATGTGCACCTCGCCAGCTTCCGGTAAATGGGATTTATGCTTCTTGTGGTGGAAATAATGGCCGCTT
>CBDTYO010000608.1:0-1845 GCA_965364615.1 uncultured Bacteroidia bacterium | reverse complement strand
TGCTTTCTTCTCAAACCATTGGCTGACCTGTATTCTGATGGATCCTGCGCTCACCGGGACAAGCAACAGTCAGCTGATGGAAGAACTGGAGAAACATAACATTGAATCCAGGCATTTGTGGAAGCCCATGCACCTGCAACCGGTCTTTGCGGATTGTCCCGCCTATGTGAACGGGACCTCCGAGCAGCTCTTCAAACACGGGCTCTGCCTGCCCTCGGGTTCCAACATGACCGATGAGGACCGGGCCAGGGTGCTGGAGGTGCTCAGGGCCAGTCTGCGCATTTGATCTTCCATGGGATCTGGCTGAACAAAATGCATCAAGATGTGTTAAGTTACTTGAATGTATGATCCTTAACCACTTGATCTGAAATCCCATATGAAGATGAACAAAAGAGAATTTTTGAAAAAATCGGCCCTTCTGGGGGCCGGAGCCCTGGTGGCTCCAGCCATTGCATCCTCCTGCATGAATAGTTCAGCCCAAACCGGGGCTACTGCCTCACTGGTAAGCCTGGATGCAGAAGGAAAATTTGTACAACCCGAACTGGGTTATGCCTTTGATGCCCTGGAGCCCCATGTGGACGCCATGACCATGGAACTCCATTATGGAAAACACCATGCGGGCTATACCAGCAAGTTCAATGTCGCCCTGGAGCAAGCCGATTTCCATTCCACCGATATTTATAAGCTCTTTGCCAGTGTATCCTCCCACGGAAGTGGCATCAGGAATAATGGAGGGGGTTATTTCAACCACAACCTTTACTGGAAATTCATGTCCCCCGAAGGAGGGGGAGAGCCCGGCGGAAAACTGGCTGAAGCCATTGTGGCCGATTTTGGCTCATTTGCACAGTTTAAAGACCTCTTTTCAGCCACCGCGGCCAGTCAGTTTGGCTCGGGATGGGGCTGGCTCATTCTCGATTCGGATGGCAAACTTCAGGTAACTTCCCTGCCCAATCAGGACAATCCGCTGATGGATGTGGCCCCGGTACAGGGTACCCCTTTGCTGAATATCGATGTGTGGGAACACGCCTATTACCTCAAGTACCAGAATATGCGTAAAAGTTATATAGAGGCCTACTGGAACATCATTGACTGGAATTTTGTGGGGGCACTCTACGAGGAAGCGCTTAACGGATAAGCATTATTTTCCCCTGTAGCGTTTTTCCTCCAGTCCGCATCCGGTAAATATAGAGTCCGGCAGGATGATTCTGGCAGTTCCAGCTGATCATATGACTTCCCATCGGCATATGGGTATCTAATAAGACATCTGCTACCGCTCCTTTGCTGTCTATGATTTCCATACGAACATGTGCCCCTTCCATCATCTGAAATGGGATGTGGGTTCGGTGGGAAACCGGATTGGGATAGTTAGTACCCAGATTGAACTTGTTTTTGGCAATTCCTGTGTACGGGTCTCCAAAGGCTGCATAGTCAAAGGATTCATCTACCATGTGCCACAGATCCTCATTGTGCCCATTGTAATCCTTCTGAAGGTACTTGGTTTTTAAGGGGTGTCTTTTAAATGTACTATGAAATTGTAAGGTGGCTCCGGAAGCCGGGTCCCATTCATAGATCGGGATATTTGCAGGGTTGAAGGTGGTGATGCGGCCATTTTCACGGGCCAGGTGGAAAAGGCCGAAATTCCCCGGTTCATGTCCTGCGATCCAATGCCCGATAATATCCACGTAGAAAGGATTCAATCCGAAAATGATATAGTTGGTCATGTAATCTTTGGCCAGGCCATCTTCGTTGGGTCCCTCAATAAAATGGCCATCTCTTCCGTAAACCCCTTCAATGATATGCAGTCCGGCCTTTGTGACCGCATTGTTATCCAGACACCTCGAGGCC
>CBDTYO010000607.1:0-1857 GCA_965364615.1 uncultured Bacteroidia bacterium | reverse complement strand
CCCTGCATCGGGTTCCACTGCATGGCGGTGGCGGGAAAGTGCGGAGGTGAATGCAACTGCAAATAAAAGCACCGCAACCAGGGCAGTAAAGAATCCTGCTTTTTTCATCCCCAGCCGCCGGGAAAAGATATATATGAGCAGGCTGGCGAGGATCAGCAAAAACAGCAGGATCGAAAGCACACTCCAGGTTTTTTCCGGGATGACATTAACCAGTGACCTTGCCCATGATCTGATGAATAGTTCCGGCACCTCGTCGAAGGTGTCCACCCTGTACCCTGATACAAATTCCAGGTTATGCCTTGCATCGTCATGACCCGGATCCAGTTTAAGGGCTTTCTCGTAATAGAGAATGGCGTATCCGATGCTGTTGGAACGGTAGGCTGCATTTCCCATGTTGTAGTAAAGGTCGGCGGATTCATGGCCGCCCTGCAGCACCTGGTTGTAGATTCCCAGCGCCTCCTCATATTTTCCTTCTTCATACAGTGCATTGCCCTGGTAGAAAAGCGAATCGTTGCCCGCGCCCAGCAGCACGCCCCCTGTGCACAGCACACCCAAAATAATACTTGTGATCATTCGCTTCATTTCAGGCTGTTTTCAAGGTTTCTGATCAATCTGGCTGCATCGCGGTAGAGCAGGTTCACATCGCTTCGTTCCGAGGTGGGAGCAAATCTTGAGAACTCACTATCTTCCAGAATCCGAAGCAATTCGGATTGCTCTTCCTCGGGTACGTTCCTTTGCGCAAGCTGTTCCATCACCATCTCCCGTGAAAGATCCGAAGTTTCAATGTTCATCTTGTGGCTCAGGTATTCCCACAGGGCCTTTCCCAGCTCTTCATAAAACTTATCGGTCTGGCCAGCCTTTCTCAGACGGTCTGCATGTTTCAGCCTGGACCGGGCAGCCCTGCCTGCCTTCCGGTTGCGGACCAGGGATAAATCAGCATTGCGTCTGGTGATCCTCCTGATCAGGATCAGCAATACCACGGTCGTCACGATGGCCAGGATGTAGACCCAGCGATACCAGGTGGTGCCGAACAGGGAGGAAGCCATGGGGGTAAATGCGGGGGCGGAGCGGGCAATGTCCCGGATATCGGTCCCCAGGTTCCTGACACTTTCAGGGGCAACCCCGGGAAGGTAAACGGTTCCGGTGCTTTCCTCGCCATCTCCCTTCAGTACCGTAAAGGCGAATTCCCCGGTGGTGGCAGTGCGGAAAGCTTCCGCCCCGGGATCGAACCAGGCAAATTGGATGGGAGCGATCCTGTAGCGTCCCGCATGCCTGGCTATAATGGGGTATTCAAAGGTAACAGATCCCGAGATCCTGTTGCCCGAGGTGCTTGTATTGAGGGACCTGGATACGTCATAGAGATCATGATCGGGAGGCAGGTTCACTTCGGGTTCCCCCAGCAAAGGCAGGTTGCCGGTACCGCTGATGGTGATTTTCAGGCTAAGGGCTTCATTGACCTCCATTTCTGTGTCTGAAAGTTCGGCCTTCATGGTGAAATCTCCCACCGCTCCGGTAAATCCTGCAGGTGCACCGGGAGGCAGGGGTTTGACCTTGATGGTCACAGGCAGGGTGGAGAGGGTGACCGGCACATCCTGGTAGTTGTCAAAAAATGGATCGTCGAAAAAGCTGTCAAAGGGATTTCTTGCTCCCTGCCGCTCTACCCTTTGGGTCACCGTCCAATCCGACTCATAGGGCGGGATTTCCAGATCGCCGGTTTTTTGTGGGATCAGAATGTGCCGCTGGATGACCTGAGACACGTATATTTGTCCCCCGATCTCCTGTTGCTGCGCCCTTTGGTCGGGATCCACGCTGTTCTTATAAAATCCTTCATAGGGGATATCCCGGGCCGATGATGCC
>CBDTYO010000606.1:0-1869 GCA_965364615.1 uncultured Bacteroidia bacterium | reverse complement strand
GGGTCATCCACAATGGGACGTGTATAGCCCCACTGGTCGAAGCGGTACCAGGTCTGTGTCTCCCCGGGAGAGAGCCCCACTTCCTGCATTCCGTTGGCATCCAGCACCTCCCGGGTGATCTTCAGAAAATCAGCCACCTGTTCGGGAGGCCAGTACATATTATAATCACGATGGTCCTCGCCCGGGTTGCTCCCATCCCTGGGCCAACGGTAATAGGCATCCCCTTCGTTGTGAAAGGAGAGGTATTTCACCGGTATGCCCTCCTTGTTCTTGAGGTAGAGCACCCATGAGGCCATGTATTCCGCCATCTCGGTTCTTTCCTCAGGATCCGCATCCCTGCCCAGCAGATACTTCTGCCGGGTCATCCAGGGGGCCGGTCCGTAGAGGGTGGCAATGGAGGTAAAGGATCCTCCCCATTCCTGCATCATTCGCAGTCCTTCCCGGTTGAAATACCTGATCCATCGGGTGGTGGTCTGATGGTCAAATCCGTCCAGATCAATGATCATGGGATCATTATTGTCGTTGTCCGCTTTGGTTTCCCCTTCATGGAAGGGATCAAGAAATAGCTTGGTGAGCCCAGGCCTGAGTCCGTTTTCCCCGAAGATCAGCTCCAGGATCTGCTGCCTGGAAGCCTCGCTGGCAAAACTAAAACCGCTGTAATCCTGCCGGTAGAGGGCATAGTTTCTTGTCTGTGCGGTTTCCACATAGTTTACGCCAAATCCATGCCATTCCCTGACCGGCCGGTCAAAGCGAATGCACAGGATTTCATCGGGTACGACCTTGACCTGGTATCCCGAATTCAGGTGGCGCTGGCCTTCCATTTTAATTCCTGCAAGGAACAGGATCAATATTAAGAGATATGGTTTTTTCATCGTGTGGACTTTTCAGTGAAAATAGTCAGGGGCATTCTTCTCTGCAAAAATCCCGGAGCAGATGTTGCAATTATCGGCGGGACCGTTCCCGCCCGGCAGAGAAGCTTACGGGCCCTCAAAAGATGCGGCCCCGGATCCGATTTCTTCCATCAGTTGCATCCATCTGAAATACTGTTGGGGATCGGTCTGATCGCTTAGTCCGGGAGGAAGATGGGGTACCCCGACAAAGAGGTTCCCCTCGAAGGTGCCAGCCCTGAGCACTTCTTCTGCTTCCGGGATACCGGCCCTGCCGTTTCCGATAAACAGGTTGTTCCTGTAGGTCACGCTATGAGGGTATCCTTCCCAATTGCGGTGTCCCAGAAGGTTATAGGTTTCTGGTCCGGCCACGACGATATTCCCCTCCACCAGGGCCTCTTTCACTTCACTGACCACGGCGATGCATGCGGTTCCCGTCTTATAGGTTTTGGTCAGGTTGTCGTTAAAACTCAGGTTGTATCTTATCACATTCCCGTACCCGTCCCCCTCCCGGCCGAAGATCATGTATCCCGGACCCTCATTGTCGTGGCTGTAGTTGTATTGTATCACGCATTCGACACAATGGTTGTCAATGGAAAACGGGGCTCCGTCATTTCCCCTGGGCGAGCCGCATTCCCACCCCTGGTTGTACTGCATGACCGAAGCGATGCAGTCCCAGAACCAGATTCCGTTAGAAACGGCGTTCATTCCCGTACGTGAGATCTCACAATGCTGAATAAGTGCCTTTTCACACTGCCTGATCCAGATCCCGTCCCGGACAATGCTGTCGATCCGGCAATGCTCAATCACCACATTCTGATGGGGTTTGTAGTAAACATCCGTCCGTTCGGTTTTATATAAATTCACATTTCCACCCAGGGTAATGCCGCAGGAGCCCACTTCGTGTATGAAGACATTTGAAATGTGCAGTCCGTTCCACCAGCTTGGACTTTCACCCCGGAAAACCCTGCCGCAGAGACCA
>CBDTYO010000605.1:0-1879 GCA_965364615.1 uncultured Bacteroidia bacterium | reverse complement strand
CGGGCAAAGAGATTAAGCCCGAACGCAACAAAACCTTCGAAATTCCCTCAGAACTTGAACAGGCTCTGAAAAGGAATCCTTCCCTGAAAGAATGCTTTGAGCAACTAAGTCCAGGAAAAAGAAAGGATTATGCCCTGTATATAGGGGGTGCCAAGCGCGAAGAGACCCGTCAGCATCGCCTTCAAAAAGCCATTCCCATGATCCTCGAAGGGATCGGTTTGAATGATAAATACAAATGATCCTACAGGGCTGAGGCCCGGGAGCCACTCCATGCTTCAACCTGCGCATTCTCCAAACTGCTCCAGCAGCTCTTTCGGAATTGGGCCCAGATCAGAACTGTTTGAATTCTCCTCCACCTGAATGTCGGTCTTAGCGCCAGGTATGGCAGTATGACAGGCCGGATGGGATAGACAGAACCTGAGGCTGACCTGGGCCATGGACTGATCCGGGAAACTATCGAAAAGAGGCTGGTATTTCTGCAATTGATCCAGATATGCTTCCAGCTTATCCGCCGATAAATTCATGTTCCTGTGGTCATCGGCCGAAAACGAGGCACTGGCGTCAAATTTTCCGGTTAAGAGGCCAAAAAGCAGGGGTATCCTCACGATCACACCGGTGCCATATTCCAGGGCTTTGGGAAAAAGTTTCTCCTCCGCTTTTCGTTCAAGCAAATTGTAGCGAACCTGTATGCAATCCAATAGCTCATGGTGGCGGTCCAGAATATGGGCCTGTTCACTTTCCTGAAAGGATTGAATGCTCCATCCTGCATGTTTGATCTTGCCTTCCCTTTTTAATTGTTCCAGTGCAAGCCAGGGCTCATCCTCCTCAAGCTTTGCCAGGTCCGGACTATGCAATTGCAGAATATCCAGTCTTTCGACCTTGAGGCGCTTCAGGCTTTTTTCGGCCGCTCCCACCAGATACTCCCTGGAATAAGTTTGTTTTATGGGCCCGTAACCCTGATCGTCAGAATCACTGGCATTGTAAAAATCATTGCCGGCCTTGGTGGCCACGATCACCTGATCCCTGCCACGCTCTTCTATGATCCTGGACACCAGCTCCTCCGAATGACCAAAACCATATACATCCGCTGTATCTATCAAAGTGACTCCCCTGTCAAGGGCTTTGTGCAAAGCGCGCAAGGAAACCTCATCATCGGTCGCTCCCCAGTTCATGCCTCCTATGGCCCAGGCACCGAATCCAATGGTGGAAACTTCGGGTCCTCTTTCTCCCAATGGTTTGTATTTCATTGCCTCATATTAATCATTTGCCACAGAAACCCTGCCTCCGCGGCCCCGCGTGTCAAAAGCCCTTACCATGACTGTGCCTGTGACTTCCACCGGTTCTGAATACACCGTGGAGTTTTGATCGGGTTGAGATCCGTCGGTGGTATACCTGAGGGTGAGCCCCGGGAAATCCACATTTGCATGAAGCAGGCCGTCGCGGATGACTGCTCCCGGAGGCGGGATCCTGTAATTGAAGCCGCCGAAGAGATAATCTAAACGGGGCATTTCCCGCTGACCCACGATGTTGGCAAAGCGGTTCCAATCCAGGTTCAGGGCTGACACGCGATCGTCCCGGTCAGCGATCGTTCCCCAGGATGCCTGCCCCTTCCAGGCCCTTTCAGCAAACCCCAGCAATTTGGGCAGGTAGTAGTACTCAGCCATGGTGCCCCCCTTGACGGTTTCGCTCCAAAGTTCAGCCTGCAGACCGATGATTCTCTCATGTGCATTCTCCTTCAGCCTTTCCATCCCTGCAAAGTCTTTTTCAGGATCGTAAGGATTGCCCCACTTATCGGCCAGGGTGCTTTTAAAAACATCAAAAGGAATGAAATCAAAGGAGCTTCGGGTATTACGAATCCCCCCCAGTATAGACCCCTTTC
>CBDTYO010000604.1:0-1879 GCA_965364615.1 uncultured Bacteroidia bacterium | reverse complement strand
TGACCAACTATGTGGAAAACGGTTCTGGCGCTACTGATCACCATCGTGGTGATTCCTTTCCTGGCTTTCACCTTTGATCAGCCGCCGACGCCCCTTCAGCAGGAAATCCTCAACGATCTTGTACTCGTTTACCTGGTGGCAGCATTGATTTGCTTCCTGGTCAGCACCCTTACCAGCAATTACAGCCAGGTGGATAAGCTCTGGAGCCTGATCCCGCTGGTATATATTTGGATGGTCGCGGTGCACTCGGGTTTTGAGCCCCGCATGGTATTGATGGCCCTGCTGGTAACTGCCTGGGGACTCAGGCTGACCTATAATTTTTCCAGGCGCGGAGGATACTCCATCAGGTTCTGGACCGGGGAGGAAGATTACCGATGGGCAGTCCTGAGAGCAAAACCAGAGTTTGCCGCCAGGTGGCGGTGGGTGGTTTTTAACCTGCTTTTCATTTCCCTGTACCAGATGGGACTGATCTTACTGATTACCTTGCCTGCAGTACGTGGCATGGGAGGATCACCGCTTAGTTGGATCGATTATGTGGTGGCCGCTGTCATATTGGGTTTTATCCTCATGGAGACTGTGGCTGACCAGCAACAATGGAACTACCATAGGGAAAAACAGGCAGCCATCAAAGCAGGAGGAGATATCCCGGAGATTTACCGGAAAGGGTTTGTACATACCGGCCTCTGGGGCCGAATTCGGCATCCCAATTATGCTGCCGAGCAAGCCATCTGGATCACATTCTATTTCTTCAGTGTGACTGCCACCGGGGTATGGCTCAACTGGTCCATCATGGGCGCCATCCTGCTGGTGCTGCTTTTCTGGGGCAGCAGCAACTTCAGCGAATCCATATCTGCAGGCAAGTACCCTGAATATGCAGAGTATCGGAGCAGGGTACGCCGCTTCCTGCCTTTTTAGGAACAGGAAATCCCGGTTGAAAGATAGGGAGAGCTACTTCCAGGCCCCAGCCATTAAATTGGGGAGGTGAATCACACTTGAATATTATTTCTAAATTAGTGTACCATTCGTGAAGGAATAATACCAAGCTCGCAACACCCCGGCATGCTGAACAGAATCATCAATTTTAGCATTGGTCATAAACTGATCATCATCTTACTTACGCTTTTCCTGGTGGGATTTGGTGTGTATTCCATCCTGCAGATCCCTCTGGGGGCGGTGCCCGATATCACCAACAACCAGGTGCAGGTAATCACCACTTCCACCAACCTGTCTACTCAGGATGTGGAACAATTCATTACCTATCCCGTGGAGCTGGAGATGTCCAACCTGCCCGGGGTCACAGAGATCCGGTCCATCTCCAAGTTCGGACTGTCTGTGGTCACCATCGTGTTTGAAGATAAGATGGGAACCTACCTGCCCAGGCAGTTGATCGCAGAAAAAATCAAAACGGCTTCTTCACAAATTCCCGAAGGATTTGGAACACCGGAAATGGGACCCATTTCAACGGGGCTGGGTGAGATTTATCAATACATCCTGGACACAAAACCCGGATATGAGGACAATTATTCCATCATGGAGCTGCGCACCATCCAGGACTGGGTAGTAAAGCGACAGTTATCGGGCATCCCCGGGGTGGTTGAGGTAAATACCTGGGGAGGCTTTCTGAAGCAATACGAGGTGGCCATCAATCCCGACAGAATCCAGGGACTTGGCATTTCTTTGCTGGATGTGTTTAAGGCGGTAGAGGCCAACAATGGAGTAGCTGGCGGGGCTTATATTGAAAAACAGGACCAAAGCTTTTTCATTCGTGGGGACGGACTGGTGAGCTCCCTGGAGGATCTCGAAAAGGTTGTGGTCAGCACGACCCACGGCACCCCCATCCTGGTGAAGGACATTGCTGTGTTTTCCGATCCAGCCGAGA
>CBDTYO010000603.1:0-1887 GCA_965364615.1 uncultured Bacteroidia bacterium | reverse complement strand
CTCCTGGGAGGGTTTTCAGCGGCAGGCGAGTGGATCCGATGGGCCGAGGAAATGAAGATAGGATGGTGGATTACCTCTGCCCTTGAGTCCAATATTGGGCTGAATGCCATTGCGCAGTGGACCTGGCAACAGGGAGTAAGCCTTCACCAGGGCCTGGGAACAGGGGCTCTGTTCAGCAATAACATTCCCTCCCCCCTGCGCATGGTGGGTGAACAGCTATGGCACAGACCCGGCTTGGGTTGGGATGTAAGTAAGCTTTCCATACCATGAGCCCGGCTGAAATTCCTGAGCCCATCCTGATTGAGGGACTTGGCTACAGCAGGCGGGAACTCCTGGCGCATTGCCAGGACATGCGTCAGCTGCCGGACGTGCCCGACTGGAAGCGGGAAGTATTCGAATTCATGGCATTCTTCCTGGACCCTGTTGAAAAAGATATTGTCCAGCCTACCAGCGGCACAACGGGAGACCCCAAGACGGTCAGCCTCACCCGCGATTCCATGCTCTTAAGTGCACGCCGCACCCTGGATCTGATGGAACTGAAACCGGGAGATGCGGCCCTTTTGTGTCTGCCGGTGACCTACATTGCCGGTAAAATGATGGTGGTCAGGGCCCTGGCCGGCGGACTCGATCTTCTGCTGGAAGCACCTTCGGGCAGGCCCTTGAAAGCCCTCGCCCGTCAGGTGGATTTTGCAGCCATGGTGCCATTGCAGGTCCATGATTCACTGGCCCACAAGGACCCCGTATCGCTGCTGCGCATACTCCTGGTTGGCGGAGGTTCGCTTCCCGCTGCCCTTCAGGAGGAGCTGTCTGGCCTGACCCATCCCCTGGTCTATGAAAGTTTTGGGATGACCGAGACCTGCACCCATTTCGCTCTCAGGCGGATCAATGGCCCTGAACCGGATCCTTTTTTCCGATTAATGGATGGCGTTAAGGCGGGCTTGGATGAAAGGGCCTGCCTGGAGGTGGATATTCCCGGAATTACCCCGGGAAGGATCAAAACCAACGACCTGGTGGTCATGGAGGAAGGTGGAAGGGGCTTCAGCTGGCTGGGGCGCTACGACCACGTGATCAATACGGGTGGCATCAAGATCATCCCTGAACTGTTGGAGCAACAGGCGAGGCGGTGCACCGGGCAGGAATGCCTGATCCTGCCTGCTGCCGATCCGAAGCTGGGCGAGCAACTGGTGTTGCTGGTGGAATACCGGGGCGAGGATCCCCCACTGGAGCAATGGCTCAGTTGCCTCCGTGCTTCCCTTTCGGCCTATGAAGTTCCCAGGAGGATACTTTGGGTGAAGGAGTTGCCCAGGAATAAATCTTTAAAGCCCGACAGAACAACAGCCGCCAGATTGTTGTTATAAGTTGCGGTATAACCCTTTAAATACTACTTCATGAAAGCATTAAAAATCATCCTGATCGTATTGGGCGTGCTTGTAGCTGCCATTTTGATCGTTCCGCTGTTCTCTCCGGCCACGGCAGAAGTCAGTGCCGAAATTGAAATTGCCCGGGAACCTGCCGAGTTCTTTCCGGCGGTGGCCTCTTTTTCCAACCGCGATGCCTGGGATCCCTGGCTCACCCAGGATTCTACAGCCACTGCGACCATTGAGCCCCAGGCGGGCTATGTGGGTTCCACCTATGCCTGGTCAGGGGACAGGGTGGGAAATGGAAGGATGGAAGTGGTATCGGTGAGGGAGAATGAATACATCGAATCCTCCCTGTGGTTTGGAGAGGTGGAAACACCTGCCCTGGTGGAATGGTCCTTTGAAGAAGTGGACGGAGGAACCAGGGTGACCTGGTCTTTTGCCCAGGAGACTTCCTGGCCCATTGGAAGGCTGGGAATGATGTTTGGCAAGATCTTTCTCAAGCAGAGCTTTGAACTGGGATTGGCAA
>CBDTYO010000602.1:0-1914 GCA_965364615.1 uncultured Bacteroidia bacterium | reverse complement strand
GCCAATCCCGTCACTTCCAAAGCGGCGGGGCTTGGGGAGGATACAGCTCATTTTTTTATTCAGGATGCAGATCAGCCGTATCTTCAGGAAAGGCCCTTTGACTGGATCCGGGGCTATCAGGTGGGAGGCAAATCCCTCACCTGGGGCCGAGCCTGTCAGCGTTGGAGTGATTATGAATTCGAGGCGCCTGCCAGGTTTGGCTACGGGACTGCCTGGCCAATTGATTACGATGATATAGCCCCCTGGTATTCACACGTGGAGCGTTTCATTGGGGTATGTGGGAATGCAGATGGGATTGAAGCCATGCCGGATGGCGACTTTCTGCCGCCCTTTGAGCTGAATTGCGTTGAACAACACTTGCAGCAGGTCCTGCTGGAGAAATTCCCCGGGAGGTATCTCGTTCAGGGCAGGTGGGCTCAGATTTCAGAACCCCGGGAGATCCATCACCAGCAAGGCAGAGGCCAATGTCAGTGCCGAAATCTATGCATGCGTGGTTGCCCCTATGGCGGGTTTTTTAGCTCCGTAACCTCTACACTGCCCTGGGCTGCCAAAACAGGCAATCTCACCATTCGACCACATTCGGTAGTGCATTCTATCATTTATGATGAAGATGCCGGGAAGGCCAGTGGCGTCAAAATCATAGACGCTCAAACCAGGGAGTCGATGGTCTTCAGGGCAAGAGTCATATTCGTGAATGCTTCAGCCCTCAACACCAACCTTATTTTGCTCAACTCAAAATCCAACAGGTTTCCAAATGGCCTGGGGAATGACAATGGCCTTATGGGGAAATATATAGGCTTCCACCTTTACAGGGGCTGGGCCAATGGCCGGATTGATGGTTTTGAAGATAAATATGTATACGGAAAGAACCCTACGGAATGCATTATTGCCAATTATCGGAATCTGGGAAAACGGGATACCGATTTTATAGGGGGGTACACCATCTTCACCGGAGGCTATCGGGTGAGGCGAGAGCCGGAAACGATCAAAGGCCCAAGGCTTGGGGGCGCTTTCAAGGATCAGCTCAGTGAAGCAGGACAGTGGTACATCTACATGTACATGCAAGGGGAAACACTTCCCAAGGAATCGAACCGGGTGTATTTGAGTGATACATTAAAAGATCCCTTTGGTATACCACAGTTGGTGACCGATGTCGGATACGATGACAATGACGAGAAAATGATTCAGGATTTTCTGACAGAGAGCCGGAGGATGCTGGAAGCTGCCGGTTGCTCTGAGATTGAAACTCTCGACAACCAGCAGGCACCCGGCCTGGACATCCATGAGATGGGCGGCGTCCGGATGGGGGATGATCCGGCCACTTCACTGCTCAACAAACATAACCAGCTTCATGCCTGCCCCAATGTGTTTGTCACAGACGGGGCCTGCATGACCAGTACCGGGAACCAGAGCCCGTCCATTCTTTATATGGCACTCACGGCCCGGGCCGCTGATTATGCGGTAACGCTGCTAAAGAACAATAACCTTTGAACCTGAAAGATGATGAAAAAAGTAGGAATTGGATTAGTGGGATCACAATTTATCACATCCATACATGCCGAAGCCCTTAAAAAAGTAGCCCAGGCAGAACTGGTGGCGGTCATGTCGCCAACCCCGGGACACGCCAGCAACTTTGCGGAAAAACATGCTATCCCCAATCACTTTACCAATCTTGACGACATGCTTGCCCTGGATACGGTAGATATGGTGGTGATTGGGGCACCCAATTACCTTCACTGCGAAATTGCCTGCAAGGCTGCTGCTGCGGGTAAGCACGTAGTGGTGGAAAAACCACTGGCTATGAACCTGGACGAAGCAGACCTCATGATCCGCACCTGCAGGGAGGCCGGGGTAAAACTGATGTATGCGGAAGAGCTTTGCTTTACTCCCAAATATGTCCGGCTGAAAGAGCTC
>CBDTYO010000601.1:0-1915 GCA_965364615.1 uncultured Bacteroidia bacterium | reverse complement strand
ATCTAAAATGCGAAATCCCTGAACACTATCTCCTCCCAGGACAAAAGAGGCCTCTTCTTCCTTCCATCCGGTGGGACGATAGGTGGTGCCTGTCTGGATTCCCTGGGACACACCCTTCAGCCCATACTCGGTGGTAATAAATACATGGACTGAATCGGCTTTATCACCCAGGGTTTCCTTGCAGGGAAACCAATCCTTGGCATAGAAAGGTTCAGACAGGGTAAAGGTGACCGGCACCCCCCATTCATCATCCCTTTCGCTGACCATCCCTTCCCCGGTTTGCCCGCCGTAAAACACCTGTGTGTTCACCAATGTTCCTGAATCGCGCGGACTGTCCAGTTGGATAAGAAGCTCGTTGCCAGCATGGGTAAAGCTCACCTCGCCGCCATCCACCCACACTTTGTCCACATTCAGGGTTTGGTACAATTCAAGGACCAAAGTTTCGAATGAATTCTTCAAGGTCTCCACCAGGATGGTGGTGCTTCCTTCGATCCGGTCGCTCCGGTTACTGACCCGCACATCCAGGCCGTAGAACTTTACGTCGTAGTCTTCCAGCAGCGGATTTTCGTTGAGGGAATTGACCACAAAAGTCCGGTGGCCTTCCAGTGCGGCCTGCCGGCTCTCCTCAAAGGAATGGTTTACCAAACCCTGCGCAAGAGCAGGGAAGGAACCTCCTGCAGCAAAAAGCAGCAGGAACAAGAACCTCATGTGCCTGATAAAATGCAATCCTGTCACCGGGAAAAAGGTACAAAAAAAACAAAGATGCTCAACGGGCCCTCATGTGCCGGCGTCTGAAGGCCCAGGTGCCAGTGATGAAATAAAGCAGGGTAAGCAGCACAATGGCGATCATTTCCGGCAGGGTATCTTTTACCTCCAATCCCCTGATCAACACCTTGTTCAGGGCTTCCACAGCAAAGGTGGGAGACAATACATCGTTCAGTTTCAGGGTATAGGCTCCTATGGAAAATAGTTTTCCTCCGCTGATGGGAAAAGCAGCACCGGTAAAGAACATCAGCAGGAAAAGGGGGAAAGTTCCGATGATGGCCACCTCTTTCACAGAACGGCACATGGCGGCCACCAAAAGACTGAAACTGACCATGGACAGGGCCGTCAGCAGGGAGATCAGTAAAATGAATCCCAGTGTACCCGGCAGCAGGGTGTAACCGAGGGCCATGGCAGTCAGCAAAGCCAGCGCCAGGGAAAGCATGGACAGCAGGATCTGAACCAGGGAGATCCCTCCCAGGAACTCCAGGGCGGTAAGCCGGGATATTTTCAGCCGTTCAAGGGTCCGGATTTCCGGTTCCCGCACAATGGCCGCCGAGGCCGAAAAGATGATCATGATGATGGAAAGGATGAGGAGTCCGGGCACATACAATTCAAAATACGTCCTTCCCCCCGAATGGCCCAGGGTGGTTTCTGTCCAGCTCACCGGCATCCTGAGATCAGCGGCCTGCAATACATACTGATTGATCAATTCTTCGGACCACACGGCCCCTACAATGTATTCCATCCGGGTCACATCGCCTACCAGCTCGATCCTGGCGGCGGCACCGCCGATTCCTGGCGGTGAAAGTACAGCTTGGGAGAGATCCTCCGGAAACACCACCAGCACATCGGCCTGCTGGTTCCGCAATAGGTCTATGGCATGCTCCCGGCTGCTGTCTCTCCGGATTTTCAGCATCGCCATTTCAGGGATCTGCGACAGCAAACGGGCATGGTTGACAATGGAATCGCCCAGGTTGAATGCTCCTCCAAGATGTTGTGTGCCCCTATCCTTGTTCACCAGGATCACCCTGTACTCAGGGTCTTCCGTTTCAGCCATCAGGTAGTATATGGCTATAAACAGGGGAGCCATGACCACAATCATGATCAGGATCCAGAACTCCCGTACCTGCTCCTTCATCCCTTTGATAAA
>CBDTYO010000600.1:0-1916 GCA_965364615.1 uncultured Bacteroidia bacterium | reverse complement strand
CAGGATCCCGTGTCGAGGTAAGCTGCCTTGGTCTTCAGCAGATTGTAGGGAACCATGCAGAATTGCATACTGGCGCCTCCCTGGAGCAAAAGCACGCTATAGCCCGAGGGTATGTCCAGCAAATCCTTGAAAAGTTGCTGGGTTTCATCCATGATGGCCATGAACTCCTTGCTTCGGTGGGAGATCTCCATCACCGATAGTCCCGAGTGATCCAGATCCAGGATTCCTTCGGCCGTATGTTTGATGGTATAGGGGGAAAGGATCGAGGGACCTGCGGAAAAATTGTGCTTTTTCATTCCAGTAAAGTTTTTAATGATTTAAGATTCTGGTATTGTTATTTCGATAACAAATAAAATTACATACAATACAATTCACAAGCAAACATTGTGAATAACTTAAGAGAAGTCCGGAAGCGGCACCAGGTGCTTCCCATCCAATACGGGCAAGATCCGTGTGAGGTCAAATTCATGACAATAGCCGATGACATCGTCCAGCTGGTTTTTTTTCAGGCGTTCTCTCTGCGCCACTTTCTCTATATAGCCCATCATATCAGTCTCGGCAGCTTCAAAGAGGTCCATGGCTCCATGGGTGGCATCACAGATGGTATAGAACCGTTCATCTTCCAGCACCCTCTTTGCCAGGGCTCCTGCAAACAGGGTATCTTCCAGGTTGAACTTGTTTTTCCAGCCTGCACAGAGCACCAGCAGGTCCTTTCCTGACTTCTGAATGTGTTTTGCCAGCTCCGAGATATTCAGATAGGCCCCGATGAGGACCTGGCTTCCGCTTGAAGCCAGGTTGATGGCGTTGGTTCCATTGGTGGTGCTGTATACAATTTCCCTGCCTCGGACCCGTTCAGCCGTAAAATTGTAGGGCGAATTTCCAAAATCCGCGAAATCCCTCACGATCCCGTCACGTTCCGCAGCCACCATGAATCCTCGTTCCTTGTAGGATTGTGCCTCTTCAAGGCTCCCCACAGGTATGATCTTCGCCACCCCGTTCATAAAAGCCGTTACAATGGCCGAGCTTGCCCTTAGAATATCGGTCACCACCACCAGGGCATCATGATTCTCATAGTAGGGAAACAGTGCCGGCGAATAACACACCTCAATTTTTGCTTTCTTCATTATTCCTGCTTAAGCCCCTGGTTTGTAAAAGGGGGGTCTGACCACCCTGGCCGGCACCTGTTTGTTGCGAATGCCGATCCATAGTTCTGTGTCTTTTCTGGCATAATCCACATCCACGTAGCCCATTCCAATACCCTTGTTCAGCATAGGTGACAGGGTGCCGGAAGTCACTTCGCCGATGGAAGTTCCCTCCGAATCCAGGATGGGATAGTGCTGCCTGGGTATTCCCCGTTCCAGCATCTCAAAGCCCACCAATTTTCTTTTCAATCCCCCGTTCTTCTGCAATTCCAGGGCAGGACGTTGGATGAAATCATTCCCGTCGTTGAATTTGGTGATCCAACCCAGGCCCGCTTCAAGCGGAGAGGTGCTGTCGTTAATATCATTTCCATAGAGGCAAAATCCCATTTCCAGCCTGAGTGTATCCCTGGCGGCCAGTCCTGCAGCCTGCAGTCCGAATTCCCCGCCTGCCTCAAAAAGCCGATCCCATATCTGTGGCCCATGTTCTTTGGACATGTATAGTTCAAAGCCACCGGCTCCGGTATAGCCTGAATTGCTTATGATCACTTCTTCGACTCCGCCCAGTTCGCCCGTGACAAAATGGTAGTAGGGCACCTGATCCAGATCGACCGGGGTGAGCTTCTGAAGCAGTGCAGTTGCACGGGGTCCCTGCAAAGCCAATTGTGCGATCTGTTCTGAGGCGTTCTCTACAAGGGCCCCAAAAGTATTGTGTTGTGAGATCCAGTCAAAATCCTTCTTGATATTGACAAGGTACTATCCGGAAACGAACTGTCC
>CBDTYO010000599.1:0-1925 GCA_965364615.1 uncultured Bacteroidia bacterium | reverse complement strand
TGGGCACGGCCCGAAAGATCCTGATGGATGAGGCAGTGCGTCGCTTCAGCCGGCTTGACAGGCCGGACGGGATCATCGCCTGCCTGGATGCCGATGCCGTGGTGCAGTCCAACTACCTGGAAGCACTGGTGGAGCATTTCCAGGGAGCTACGAAAAGCGCCGATGCCGGCCTTCCGTCCCTTCCCCCCGATGGCTGCTCCATCCGATTTGAACACCCCCTTTCCGGGGATGAGTATGCTCCGGAAGTGTACAAGGCCATTGCCCAGTATGAACTGCATCTGCGCTGCTACCTGCAATCGCTCCGCTCCACCGGATATCCCTATGCCTACCACACCGTGGGATCTTCCCTGGCCGTCAGGGCGGATATCTATTGTTTGGAAGGAGGCATGAACCGCCGCCAGGCCGGTGAGGATTTCTACTTCATCCAGAAACTGGCCCAACGCGGAAATTTCAGCGAATGTAATTCCACCTGCGTATTTCCTTCCCCGCGCCTTTCCAACCGGGTTCCTTTTGGAACCGGACTGGCGGTGAGCCGGCTGGTGGGGGGCGATGAGCTGCTGCTGACTTACCCTCCGGAACCCTTCAGGATGCTGCGGAAGCTGTTTGACAGGGTGGATGATTTCTTCGGAGCAGAGGATGGAGCAGAGGATGCATCCGGAGTATATCTTAGCTTTAGCAACACCCTGTCTCCTCCCCTGCAAGCGTTCCTGGAAGAACAGCGTTTTCTGGAGGCCCTGACAGAGATGCGAGGTAACAGTGCCAGCCTTCCGGCTTTCCGCAAACGATTCTGGCGCTGGTTCAATATGTTCCGAATCATGAAATTCCTGCATTTCGCCAGGGAAAGGGGATATCCGGATGTGCCTGTGAATGAGGCAGCCTCAGCCTTGTTGAGACAAATGGATCCTGAAGGTACCGGGATTCCTTCGATTGCTTCTGACACGCGCAAGCTCCTGCTGATCTACAGGAGACTGGACCTGATGGGAGCTACTCTTTTTCCTCGATAATCACGAACACGTCCTCATCCTTCTTCTTCATGAGGAACTGCTCGCGGGCATATTTCTCCAGGTTCTCCTTGTTGGTGGTGAGTTCGTGCAGGCGGGTGGAATCCTTCTCGATTTGCTCCAGGTAGTATTCCCGGTCCGCTTCCAGCCGGCGGATCTCGGACATCATCTGCAGGCGGTCCACCACGTTGTTCTGGTCAAAAAAAAGCATCCATATGGCAAAGACCGAAATGGTCAGCACATACTTGTTCTTCAACCAGGGCCATATCTTCAGCCAGAACTCCTTCATGCTTCAAAAATATACAATTAATGGACCCGGGAGATCGGTTTCGGGGAGAGAATATTAACACCCTCTGACCCGAAAGCAAGCCATGGTGCCGGGACTAGCAATGGTACGGAGACATGCAACGGTCCGGAGACATGCAACGGTCCGGGCACATTCACTGGTCTATATAAAAGCAATGGCTCAAAACTCTGTGGATTCTATTTGCAGAATTTGGTACCTTTATAAGGATACAAGCCATGCATAACCCTAAAATTCTAAAGATGATGGAAAATTCTACCCCGAAACTTCGATTATTCCTGATGCTCATGTTAATGGGCATAGCTACCTGGACTACTGCCGCGCCCGATGAAACCGAATATGTGGGCGAATTGGTCTACAGCGGCTACTACGACGATGGATCATTCGGACCCTATCCCATAGGTTTTGATTTTGAGTTCTTCGGAAACAGCTACAACCAGTTTTATATCAATACCAACGGCCAGGTCCTGTTTGGTGCGGGATCGTGGTTCTACTCCAACGACCCGATTCCTGATACATGGTCTCCGCAGAATTTCATTGCCCCCTTTTGGGATGACCTGGTGATAGACGATTCCGGGGATATCATGTACCAGACCATCGGAACGGCCCCCAATCGCAAA
>CBDTYO010000598.1:0-1936 GCA_965364615.1 uncultured Bacteroidia bacterium | reverse complement strand
GCGACGCGACGGGCGTCTCGACCGCCGCCGTGGTGACGAGGTCGGTGAGGCGACCCAGCCGGGCACCGATCGACGCGGCGCGGCCCAGCAGGTCCAGGACCGCCTGCGGGAGATCCCATCAGTTTGGAAATCATTGGGGAGGAGTTTGAAACCTTGCTGGCTGTCAGCGATTCCATCCTCAGGCTCATCGATGAATCCGGCATAGAGGGAATTGAAGGACTCAGCATGGACCTGGACATTGGCAAGCCGGAACTGTTGGTGCGGCTGGACCGGGACAAGCTCATGCGTTACGGATTGACCACCTACCAGGTGGCCAATACCCTCAGAACCGCCCTCTTTGGCAGGGAGGTCTCAGATTTTAAGGTAGGGGAGGACGAATATCCCATCAACGTGCGACTGAAAGAGGAGTACAGGTACAATTCTTCCTCGCTTCTGAATCATTCCATCAGCTTCATGGACGATGGACAAACCATTCAGATCCCGCTTTCGGCCATTGCCGATGTGGAATACCGCAGTACCTACGGGGCAGTGAACCGGAAGGATCTGAACCGGGTAATTACCCTGTCATCCAATGTGATTGAAGGTTTCAATGCCACCCGGATCAATGCGGAACTGGCCACCCTGCTTACAGACTACGACTTTCCCGAAGGTTACGAATTTGCCTTCGGTGGGGAACAGCAGGAGCAGATGGAATCCATGGCCTTTCTTTCCCGTGCCATGCTGATCGCCTTGTCACTGATCCTGGTGATCCTGGTGACCCAGTTCAACTCCCTGGTAAAACCGGTCATCATCATGGCCAGTGTGCTGTTCAGCACCATAGGGGTCTTTGGCGGCATTGCCACGTTCAAGATGGATTTTGTGGTGGTCATGACCGGAATTGGCATTGTCTCCCTGGCAGGAGTGGTGGTGAACAATGCCATTGTGCTGATTGACTACATCGAAATACTGAAACGCAAGAAACGAAAGGAATTGAAATTGCAGGAAGGTGAGTTTCTGCCTGTGGCTGATGCCACTGCCTGTGTGATTGAAGGCGGTCGCACACGATTGCGCCCGGTCCTGCTCACAGCCATCACCACGGTATTGGGATTGATCCCGTTGGCCATTGGCCTGAATATTGACTTCGGCGGATTGCTCAGGGAGTTAAAACCCAACATCTATTTTGGAGGCGACATGGTGATTTTCTGGGGACCCATATCCTGGACGGTCATCTTCGGTCTGACCTTTGCTACCTTCCTCACGCTGGTAATTGTTCCGGTCATGTACAAGATCACCGTGAACATCAGCAAGATGATCAATACCAGGCTCATTAAAATCAGGAAACAGGAACTGGATACCCCGGAGGTACCAGGGTAGGAACCGGCTACAGGCTGAATCTGGTACAAAAAAAACCGTCTGGCATCCCGGACGGTTTTTTCATTGCACCATATTCTTATTTATTCGGATACGATTTCAAAAGGTATATCCACCAGCACTTCTTTATGCAGTTTCACAGTGGCCGAGTAGCTGCCAATCTCCTTGATCAGGTCGTCTTTGATGGATATGTTTTTTCGCTCCAGATCAAATCCCTTTTCAGTGAGTGCTTCGGCAATCTGGATGGTGTTCACCGAACCGAAAATCTTGCCTTTGGTGCTGGTTTTGGCCCCAATGGTCAGGCTCACTTTCTTCAGTTCTTCGGCCAGCTCAAGGGCGGCTTCTTTCAGCTGGGCCTCTTTGTGGGCGCGCTGACGAAGAATTTCCTCGTGCACCTTTTTGTTCTGTGCCGTGGCATTGATGGCAAGTCCTTTTGGAATCAGGTAATTCCTGGCATAGCCATCTTTGACCACCACAATGTCGTCCTTATGTCCCAGGTTGGGCATGTCTTGTTTTAATATCACATTCATCTTCGGTCCCTCCTTTACTTTAACATGTCAGTTACATAAGGAAGCAGAGCCAGGTG
>CBDTYO010000597.1:0-1966 GCA_965364615.1 uncultured Bacteroidia bacterium | reverse complement strand
GCCCGCCCGAGGGCGCATCTGCCAATGAGTCCATGATCTGGGCCCGATCCAAAACAAGCACCGGCTATGCCGAATCCAAATTCCGCTCGGAGATGGAGGTGTGGAGGGGCATCGAGGAAGGCCTGCATGCTGTGATCGTCAATCCTTCCATCATCCTGGGGGCTGGCTTCTGGCAGCGCGGATCGTCCTCCATGTTCAGCAGGGTGGCCGGCGGACTAAAATATGCTGCCCCGGGAATCACCGGGTATGTGGGGGTGCAGGATGTGGTCGAATGCATGACCCGCCTGATGAACTCCGGGCTTTCCGGGGAAAGATATATCATCAGCGAAGGGGACTATTCCTACCAGCAGGTTTTTGAGATGATCGGGAGATCGCTGGGCCTTCAGAAAGACAGGAAACAGGTGTCTGCCTCCCTGATGAGGAACCTGGTCAGACTGGATGCCCTGGCCGGCATATTGACAGGGAAAAGGCGGATCACCCTGGACCATCTAAGGGGGGCTTTCAGCGAGGTGCATTTCTCCAATGAGAAGATCAAAGAAGCCATTGGCATCCCATTCACTCCCCTGGATCGGGTCATTCAAGAAGTGGCCGAGTGCTATCTGAAAGACCACCCCCCGAAGTAAAACAATCCCCCTCCCTGTGAACCATGTGAACCCCTATAGAAAAGGAGGGGGATTGCTAGCTTACGCTGATCTGCCTATATATGTAACAGGGTGAAAAATATCAGCATGCAGAAGCCAAAAAAATATCCCCATTGTTAAACTTTTCTGCTATATTTGTTGCCCGATAACAAACAAATAATCAGTTAATCAGATTAAAAAGTCACGCATGAAAATCGCAAACATTGTAACGAATGTGGTTCTTGGAGCAGCTGTTATTGTGCTGTTTGTATTCCATTTTACAGGAGGAGAGAAAAAAACAAGCAACGGGGATGGCGTAGCCTCGGAGATGGCCGTTCCTTCCGATATCAGCATCGCCTATTTCAACATGGATTCGGTGATGTCTCAGTGGGACCTGTATTTCGATTACCAGCAGGAGTTGCAGCAGAAGCAAACCGAAATGGAAGCGGATTTTGCAGGACGCACCGAGTCATACTACCAGAAGGTTCAGGATGCACAATACAAGGTCCAGAAGGGACTGGTAACCCGCAGCGAGGCTGAGCAGCTTCAGCAGCATCTGGGTGCCGAGGAGCAGAACCTGATGACCCTTCAGAATCAGTATGCCCAGGAACTGCAGGAAGAGGGATTGGTCAAGAACCGCAAAATGCTTGATATGATTGAGCAATATGTGGCCGAGCTGAGCCAGGCCAACGGTTACAGCTATGTATATTCCTATTCCTTTGGCGGAAACCTGATCTACGGCGCCAAACCTTATGACATCACTGCCCAGGTGGTGGCCGGACTGAACGAAAAATTCAAGGCGGGAACCGAGGTGGAGTAATGGGCTTTGCCGAGGCATACCTGCTGAAAGCCGGTTTGCGTGAGGCGCTCATAGAACCGGAACCCCATTCGGAGCTAAAAATATCTGTTACCATACCGGTACTGAACGAATCCGGGCTCGAAAGATGCCTGGATTCGTTGTTTCAATGCAGTTTTGGAACGAATTACAGCACTGAAAAAGCACCTTCCCTCCGCGCCGAGGTGCTGATCCTGATCAATGCTCCGGCCGACGCTCCGGAAGAGGTGTTGGAGCAAAACCGCTCCACCCTGGAGACCACCCGGAGATGGATTGAAAATCACCCCCACCCCTTCATGGATTTCCATGTTTGGCTGGATCACTCGTTCGGAAAGAAAGAAGCCGGGGTGGGCACGGCCCGAAAGATCCTGATGGATGAGGCAGTGCGTCGCTTCAGCCTGCTTGACAGGCCGGACGGGATCATCGCCTGCCTGGATGCCGATGCAGTGGTGCAGTCCAACTACCTGGAAGCACTGGTGGAGCATTTACAGGGAGCTACGAAAAGCGCCGA
>CBDTYO010000596.1:0-1977 GCA_965364615.1 uncultured Bacteroidia bacterium | reverse complement strand
CGACCGGGAAAGCATCCTGCAATCCGTGTCGGCCTTTGAACAATTCGCTCAGGACTACCCCGATCAATGGATCCCGGCTTACTATGCTTCCCAGATCCTGATCACCACCAGTCTTGAGGAGAGCGATCCGGGCACCAAAGACGATATGCTTGAGCGTGCCAAACAATCGCTGGATGCCTGCCTGAAACTGGCCCCTAAGGAATCTGAAATCAAAGTTATAGAGGCCCTGTATTACATAGGCATGATGAGCGTGGATCCTGAGACCCGCGGACCCCAGTATTTCGAGGATGTAACCTGGGCCCTGGAAAGAGCCAAGGAATTGAATCCCGACAATCCCAGGGCCGCCTTTCTGGACGGCATGATGGCCCTCAATTTGCCCGACTTTATGGGAGGGGGTCCTGCGGCCGCCAAACCCATCTTCCTGGAAGCCCGGAAGAAGTTCGAGGCATTTCAGAACGACGATCCGCTCTGGCCCTCCTGGGGTGCCGATGTGGTAGAGGAAGAACTGGAAAAGCTGAAAGATTTTGAGATCAGCGAGTAGCTGCAAAGCCTGAAATTTTGCATCTTGCAGTGTTAAATCCCAAAACTGCATTGTATGTCCAGATTCCCTACCTTGCTGGCAGTACTTTTTTTGATCCTATTCATACAGGCTTGCAAAGAAGAGCCTCCCGCACCTCCCAATATCTTATTTGCCATTGCCGATGATTGGGGATGGCCCCATGCGGGAGTCTATGGCGACCCGGTGGTTCAGACGCCAGCTTTCGACAGGGTGGCGGCGGAAGGGATCCTGTTCAATCATGCCTATGTTTCCTCCCCTTCCTGTACCCCGTCAAGAAATGCCATCCTCACAGGACAGTACCATTGGAGGCTGGGGCCCGGTGCCAACCTCTGGAGCACCCTGGATCCTGCCACTCCCGTGTATCCCCTGCTGCTGGAAGATGCGGGTTATAAGATCGGCCGTTTCCGTAAAAGCTGGGGTCCCGGCGATATAAGCAACTGGGAACGACACCCGGCCGGACAAGACTACACCGATAAAGGTTTTGCTGCATTTATGGCCGAGCGAAACCCAGATCAGCCCTTCTGCTTCTGGCTGGGTTCTTCGGACCCGCACCGGCCCTATGAAGAAGGTGCCGGGGTGAGGAGCGGAATGGATCCTGAAAAGATCAGGTTGTACGGCTGTTTCCCCGACCATGAGATCGTGCGAAGCGATGTGGCCGATTACTACTACGAGGTGGAACGTTTCGATTCATTGGTGTGGGATGCCATCCGGGTGCTGGAGGAATACGGGGAACTGGAAAACACCCTGGTAGTGGTCACAGGCGACAATGGCATGCCCTTCCCGCGATGCAAAGCCAACAATTATGACTCGGGTACCCGAATGCCCCTGGCCATTCGATGGGGCAAAGGAGTGAAAGACCCGGGCAGGGTACTGGATGATTTTATCAGCTTCACCGACCTGGCCCCCACCTTCCTGGAGCTGGCCGGGGTACAGGCTCCGGAAGTGATGACGGGACGGAGCTTCGCCAATTTGATGGACAGTGATCTGGAGGGCCGGGCAGATCCGGAGCACAGGAGCTATGTGCTGCACGGGAAGGAGCGTCATGTTCCCGGCCAGGAAGAGAATATGGGCGGATATCCCGTAAGGGCCATACGCACCCACGACTACCTCTACATCCGCAATTTCAGGGAGGATCGCTGGCCTTCGGGGACCCCCAACTACAAGGAAGCCGCCATCCCTTATTGCTGGCTGGGCGACTGCGACAACGGCCCCACCAAAAGCTACATGGTCGATCAACGGGAGCAGGATGAGCAGCACCGCCTGTTGTATGACCTGGCTTTCGGAAAGCGTCCGTCCGAGGAGCTATATGATTGCCAGAATGATCCGGAACAACTGATGAACCTGGCAGGGGATCCTGACTATGCTGAGGTCAGGGAGGAGCTGGCTGCCCGCTTGATGGAACAGTTGCTGGACACCGG
>CBDTYO010000595.1:0-1983 GCA_965364615.1 uncultured Bacteroidia bacterium | reverse complement strand
ACGACTATACCACCCAGAACTGGATCCAGTGGTTTGTGACCGAACAGATCGAAGAGGAAGCTTCGGTCAGGGCCATCATTGACAAGCTGAACCTGTTGGGCAAAAACAACCTCTACATGTTCGACCGCGACATTATGTCCATGCGCGGTGAAGGGGGAGCTGAGGCAGAATAACAACAGGCCCTCTCTTTATCAGACACTTAGATACAGGGATGTTATTTCAGGGTGCCTGCAAATAATTGGCTTCGCTAAAGATTTACAGCGCCGGGATAACACCCCTGTTCTTCTGCCATACCTGACAAATGCGCAGGTTTTTAAGATTGGTACACAATTTGAAAGTCCAAGACAGATAAAAAGGGTAAATTTGTCCTTTCTCAAGCATCAACATCGAACCAGATAATCACATCGGAACATGGATGTAAGTAAGATATTAGGAAAATTCCTGGGGAACAAGGCTGACAGGGATATGCGTGAGGTAACGCCTTATGTGGAGAAGATCATGAAAGTGTATACTCCCTTGCTGGAGCTCAGCAATGATCAGCTGCGTGAACGCTCAGCAGGACTGAAGCAAAGGGTGGCTGACTATGTGGCGGAAGACAAGTCCAGGTTGAAGGACCTGAAGGCCAAAGCGGAAGACCCGGAGGTGGACGTGAGTGAAAAGGAAGCCATCTATAAGGAGATTGATACGCTCGAAGAGAAGATAGATGAAGCCTATGAGGTGGTATTGGACGAGATCCTACCTGAGGCTTTTGCTGTGATCAAGGAAACGGCCCGCAGGTTCAAGGATCATGAAGAAATTGAAGTGACTGCCCTGGATTATGACCGGACCCTGGCTGCCTCCCGGGATTCGGTGGAAATCAAGGGAAACAGAGCCATTTGGAAAAACAGATGGATGGCAGGAGGCAACGAGATTACCTGGGACATGGTGCACTATGATGTGCAGTTGATCGGAGGGGTGGCCCTGCACAGCGGCAAAATTGCCGAGATGGCCACAGGAGAGGGGAAAACCCTGGTGGCTACCCTGCCCGTCTTTCTGAATGCGCTCACCGGCAAGGGGGTGCATCTTGTGACCGTCAATGATTACCTGGCCAAGAGGGACTCCGAATGGATGGGTCCCATTTACGAATTTCACGGACTTACGGTGGATTGCATTGACAAGCACCAGCCCAACTCTGAAGCCAGGAGAAAAGCCTATAACTGTGACATTACCTTTGGAACCAATAACGAATTTGGTTTTGACTACCTCCGCGACAATATGGCTCACAGTCCCTCCGAGCTGGTACAAAGGAGACACAACTATGCCATTGTGGATGAGGTGGATTCGGTGCTGGTGGATGATGCCCGGACCCCTTTGATCATTTCCGGTCCCATTCCCAAAGGCGATGACCAGGAGTTTGGTGAATACAAACCCAAGGTGGAAAAATTGGTGAGTGCCCAGCGACAGCTGGTGAACGCAGCTTTTTCGGAGGCAAAAAAATTCCTTGGTGAAGGGGATACGGAAAAAGCGGGATTCAAACTGCTGCAGGCGCATAAAGGTCTGCCCAAGTACAAGCCACTGATCAAATTGCTGAGCGAGGAGGGCAACAAGAGCCTGCTCCTGAAAACGGAGAATCACTACATGCAGGAGCAGAGCAAAAACATGCACCTGGTGACCGATGACCTCTACTTCATCATAGAAGAGAAACAGAATTCGGTGGAGCTTACCGAGAAGGGAATTGACCTGATCACGGGATCTTCGGATGATCCCTCCTTTTTCATTCTGCCCGACATAGGGTCAGAAGTGGCCGAGATTGAAAAATCTGATATGCCGGATAAAAAGAAGCTGGAGGTGAAGGACAAAATGCTCCAGGACTATGCCGTAAAATCGGAGCGTATCCACACCGTCAACCAGCTCCTCAAGGCCTATGCGATGTTTGAGAAGGAGGTGGAATATGTGGTGATGGACAACAAGGTCAAGATTGTGGATGAGCAGACCGGCCGGATC
>CBDTYO010000594.1:0-1983 GCA_965364615.1 uncultured Bacteroidia bacterium | reverse complement strand
CAAGAAGCAGAAAGCCTGGCTGAAGAGGACCCTGAAAGAGAGCGATGCCGATTTCAAGATCCTGATATCACCCAATCCCATCGTGGGACCCGACGATGCCTATAAGAAAGATAACCATACCAATCCCCGCGGTTTTCGCCATGAGGGACAAGAATTCCTCGACTGGCTGGAAAAAGAGGGGTTTGGAAGAAACGAATTCTTCATGGTCAATGGCGACAGACACTGGCAGTACCACTCCATTGACAGAAGGGGTTACAGTGAATTTGGTACCGGTGCCTTCAACGATGAAAATTCACGCATGGGAAGAAATCCTGGCGATCCGGATTCCACCGATCCGGAGGGGGAGGTGGTTCAGCCCTTTAGTTCTCCGGAACCTTCCGGTGGATTCCTGCATGTGCTTATTGATCCAAAGGGGAGTCCCTGGCAAACTTCGCGGATCATCTTTGAGTTCTTCAATGACCAGGGAGAGATCCTCTACTCCACATACAAGGACGCACCGGCAGGCCATTAATTATTTAAAATCAGATTTAGTTGGATGAATTACAGGACTTTTGGTAAAACGGGATTGCAGGTTTCGACCCTGGGATTCGGATGCATGCGTTTCCCGGTGGTGGATAAAGACCATACGCGGATTGATGAAGCGCATGCCACAAAAATGATCCACCTGGCCATTGACCAGGGGGTGAATTATTTTGACACGGCCTATCCCTACCATTCCGATAGTTTTTCAAAACCCGGATCCAGCGAACCCTTTCTGGCGAAAGCCCTGAAAAACGGATATCGGGAAAAGATCTACCTGGCCACCAAGCTTCCCTGCTGGCTGGTGGAGTCCAGGAGAGACATGGACAGGCTGCTGGAGGAGCAGCTGGCCAGGCTGGAGACGGACTACATTGATTTTTACCTCCTGCATGCATTGAATCGAAAGACCTGGGATAAGATGCTCGGTTTCGGGGTCCTTGAATTTCTGGAAAGTGCGCTGAAGGAGGGCAAAATCCGTTTCGCAGGATTCTCCTACCATGATGAACTTCCTCTGTTCAAGGAAATTGTGGATGCCTATGCATGGAGCTTCTGCCAGATCATGTACAACTACTTTGATGAGCACTTCCAGGCGGGCAGGGAAGGCCTGGACTACGCAGCTGAAAGAAATATGGGGGTGGTGGCCATGGAGCCCCTGCGGGGCGGGGCTTTGGTCAATGGGCTTCCGGAGGAATCCAGGAAACTCCTGAAAGAAGCAGAACCCCTGAGATCGGAGGTGGAGTGGGCCTTTCGCTGGTTGTGGAAGCAGCCGGAGGTCGCAGTCGTATTGAGCGGAATGTCGCACCTGGACCACTTAGAGGAGAACCTGGCACTGGCGAACACTGTTTCGACCGCCAACTGGACCGGCAAGGATGCCAGGGCCATTGAAGAAGCCAGAGAGATCATTCTCAAATTGCAGCGCGTCAATTGCACCAGCTGTGGCTATTGTCTTCCCTGTCCGGAGGGGGTCAATATTCCCCGCAATTTTTCCCTGTGCAACGACCATCACATGCTGCATGATCCGGCAGCGAAAAACCGCTACTTTGGTTTGCTGAGCGAAGCGGAAAGAGCTTCGAACTGCGTACAGTGCGGAATTTGCGAGGAACAATGTCCGCAGCACATACCCATTCGGGCCGAGCTGGGTCATGTGGTGGATTTGTTTGAATCCTGAGTTGGAAGCAGTCCTATTTGATGTCCCTGATTTTCATGGAGAGGATGGTGCCCGTTTTGGCATCCAGCTTGAAAATCTTATACAGGACCGTTTTGCCCACCAGAAGGGAGCTGGCCACCGAGTTGGAGACTCCCTCATAGCTTAAGGTAATCAGCCAGTATTTTTTATCGCTGGTCAGTTCCACTTCTTCCAGCTGCACATTTTCGGCATCCGGAAAGAAAGCGGCCAGGTGCTCCCTGGCTCTGTCGGTGGCTTCTTTGACTTCTATCATCCCATAAATATACGGAATTTCAGTT
>CBDTYO010000593.1:0-1989 GCA_965364615.1 uncultured Bacteroidia bacterium | reverse complement strand
AAGATGCCGGGAAGGTCTGGGATCGTTTCACGCGCGAAATGGAATACTCCGGTTCACACCTTGATTACAAGCTTTTTAAATCGGTCTTTACCAGCCTCTACAAGATCATTGGCATGGTCATCGTGCTTTTTTCCATCCTTTCCATTGTCATTGCCATCTATGTGATTTCGGCCATCATCACCAATGCGGTCCTGGCCGATGCAAGGTTGACCGGCTCACTCAAGGCCCTGGGTTTTACGGGGATTCAGGTGACCGGGCATTACCTGGTGCAATACCTGTTGATCTCGTTTCTGGCCATTCCATCCGGACTGCTGGGCAGCCTGGTTACTATCCGTATGATCCTGCAATCCATCCTGAAGTCCATGGGAATGAGTCATATACAACTTCCGCTTGGTTTGATTTTTGCCAGCAGTGCCCTGTTCTTCCTGCTTCTGACAGCCTTTCTTGTATGGATCTATGCCCGGAAGGCAGGAAGGATTCCGCCGGCCCGGGCCCTTAAATCCGTGGCCGGTGATACCCTTGTGATCAGACACAGGAAGATCCGGCTATTCAGCATGGAACAGGTACCCTTGACTTTGTGGATGTCACTCCAGCTGCTGACCGAAAATCCACGCAAATCCTTGCTCTCATTGCTCAGCTTGCTGATTTCTGCTTTTATGCTGGGATTCGCGGTCAATACGGCTTACTCTTTCAGCAAAATTCCCGAACACAAATCAAGCTGGGGCTTCGATGAATCGGACTTGCAGGTATCGCGCTCCACCGGAGTGATCCTTCCCCTGGACCATGAGGAATTTGTCCGGGACCTGGAGGCACTCACACAGGTCAGGGATCTGGTGCCCTACAGTTATTACGAACTCAGCGTGACGGATCCCCGGACCCGGACCCGCAGGGAACTGATGGGAAAGGTCTTTGAAAGGGACCCGGGCAGGATCGGACTTGGAAACATTCACGGAAGAAATCCGGAATCTTCCGGAGAGATCGCGCTTTGCGTGGGCACAGCCAGGGACTTGCAGCTTTCCACAGGCGACAGTGTACTGGTGAGGATCGAACACGAGACCTACAAACTGTTGATTACCGGGATCTACCAGGACATCAGCAACCTGGGCGAGGGCTTTCGCCTGTCCGCTGAAACCCTTAAAACAATCAATCCGCTTTTCGAGCCTCATACCTATGCGCTCATCCTTTCAGATACCACCGGGCTGGATGAGATGAAAACTTTCCTGCTGCACAGGTACGCCGAAACCATTAAAATTGAGCTGACCATTGAGGAGCAACTGGGCTTTCTGGGCATCACCAAAAGCATCAACGCTTCGATGATGCTGATTTCCCTCTTTTTCACAGTGATCCTGGTGGTCTCGGTATTTAATGATATTTTCTTGAATATCTGGGAGATACGAAAATCTATCGGGGTGTATACCCTGATTGGTTTCACCCGGATCCAGCTTCGCCGGGTGATGCTCTGGAAAACAATGCTGGTCTCCATGGCAGCCATCCTGCTGGCTTTTCCCCTGGTGGTCCTGGCCGGGCCCCGTTTCATGGGAAGCATTACTTCGGGGATGGGGATTGTGGACTTTCCATTCACCTCATCCCCCTGGCAAAGCGTCCTGGTGTATGTGCTCCTGATTGGGGCTGCCTTATTGAGTACGTTCTGGGCTTCGGACAGCCTGAAAAGGATCTCTCCCCGCATGCTGGTAAATGAATAAAACGATCGCTATGAAAAGGGTATTTCTGCTGCAACTGTTGGCCCTGATGGCCATCCCAGTATCCGGACAAACGACTGCCCTGGATGCTTACCTGGAAAATCTCTATGAAAACCATTTTATTCCTGGTTTTTCTTTGGTAGTGGTCCGGGACCGGGAAGTGGTCTACAAGAAGGGATTCGGACTGGAGTACATCGGCCGGAAGGAGCCCATGACGGGCCAAAGCTCTACGGCTGTGGGATCCCTGGCCAAATCCTTTACCTCTCTGGCGGTCTTACAACTGGCAGAG
>CBDTYO010000592.1:0-2010 GCA_965364615.1 uncultured Bacteroidia bacterium | reverse complement strand
GGTACGTTGACTGGTGCTAAGTTTGATTTTGCATTCCATCTTTAATTCTCCCGGAAATTCACTTGAATGGAAGTTATGAAAAGAACCGGGATGGGTATTGTCGGCAATCAGCAATGTATCAGTATTTCCCTGGTAGTCATGAACCAGGTACTTTTGTTGCACCACGCCTACTTCGGTATGACTGTTTTCTAAAATGCCCGTGGACAGAGCCACCCCTGAGAGGGTCAGGATCAGGAACAGGCCTGAGGCCACAAAGCTAAGTTGACGGGAGGGACTGGTCTGAATTCTATCAGACACTCCCGAGATGGATTGATTGAAAGCCTTGTAATTTGCCAGATACAGGGCAATTCGACCCATTAGTACCAGGATGAGTAAACCGCCGGCCAACAGGATCCACAGGGAATTCCCTGCACCGGTTTCCCGGAGCCTGATGAGATAATAGGCACAGAAATAGGAAAGGAAAAAGAGGAAATTGAATATGTTAAAGGTGAAAATGTATTTGTAATTGTCCATGAGGTAGGGTCGGGTCTGATATCTTGTTCCTCTGATATTCAGGTACATGAACCAGGGGATGATGAGAAACAAATACACGATCCATTGTTCGATTTTCAAGAACAGTATGCCATAACTCAATGCCAGGGGAGCCAGAATAAGCTCCAGAACCGGATTGAAGATTAAGTGCAGCGCCTTGAAATTCATGTCCACCGCTATTTTTTCCTTGGTCTCCAGGGCCAGTTCTTTGATTCGCTTTTGATTGATGCGCTCATCGATGAACTTGAAAGGAACCACCAGTGCGATCAGGACCAGTACAATATAGGCTGCTTGCGCCTCCTCAGTCAGTGGTCCCGTGAGTTTATAAATGACCCAGGCAGAAACCAGAATCAGGAGCGGCATCAGCACTGCGATGAGAAGGATCCTGATTCGGTGGCTCTTTCTCAGATAGGCTATGTATTTCTCATGATGGCCCTTTCTTTCCAGCGATCTTCTGTTGGTAAGAATAAAATACAGGAGGATCAGAGCAGCCCACAGCATGCCGAGGGTGATCCAAAAGGTTTTTATGAAAAAAGGTTCCATGGTCATTCAATTAAATATTTGATTCAAACTGTTGTTAAATAGCTGTTCAATCTCTTTGCGATCAAGCCCTTGCTTGATCATGGCAAGAATGACGGCTTTGAAATCACGAGCTACTGCGGGAGACGCGGCTGTTTTTCTGACAAAGGTCCCTTTCCGGCCATTGCTGATGATCAGTCCCTTTCTTTCCAGTTCCTGGTAGGACCTGGCGACGGTATTGATGGCCACATCCAGTTGGGAGGCAAGTTGCCTGATGGAGGGAAGACTGTCATTTTCCAGCAGGGCACCGGACTGGATCAGCCTTTCAAATTCCGCAGTCAACTGTTCATAGATGGGTATGGGTGAGTTGTGTTCGATCTGAAGAATCATGGGCGGATATTTTGTACAATAATACGTATTATAATGTATTAATACAAATAATCTGTGATTTATTTTCTGTAAACCTTCCTTTCGCAAAAAGTCCGCCTTGACTTTATTTCCAGTCGTAGGGGGTTACCTGGTAGACATAGTAATTGAGCCAGTTGGAGAAAAGCAGGCTGGCATGGGCCCTCCAGCGGATCACCGGTTCCTTGGCCGGATCGTTGTCCGGAAAATAATTCTCAGGCACTGCGGTATTCAGTCCCTTGGCCCGGTCCCGCTCAAATTCATCCTTCAGGGTCAGGGGATTGTACTCCAGGTGTCCGGAGATAAAGATCTGCCTGTTGTCCTTGGAAAGTACGATGTTGGAACCTACCTGGGGTGACCAGGCCAAAGCAATCAGGTCCGGATGTGCCTGGATATCCTCCAGACGGTTTTCGGTATACCGGGAATGGGGGGCCGGGAACACATCGTCGAAACCCCGTACCAGGGGATGTTTCCGGTCAGCAATATGGTGATCAAAAATACCAAATGCCTTGGCGGGGAGCGGGTATTTCCTGATGCCGTAATGGTAGTAAAGAC
>CBDTYO010000591.1:0-2010 GCA_965364615.1 uncultured Bacteroidia bacterium | reverse complement strand
GGCAGCCGACAATCCGAACCAGATGGGCGCTGCCGGGGGTCCGGAGACCTTCAAGCACGCCAATATTTACGCCCTTTGTGATGTGGATTCGGAATATGCGGGACACATCTTTGCCGGTTACCCCAAGGCGAAGATCTACGACGATTTCCGCAAAATGATTGATAAGGAAAAAGAACTGGATGCAGTGGTCATCGGTACCCCCGACCATACCCATGCGGTCATTGCTTCCTATGCCATGAATGCGGGCCTGCATGTATTTGTGGAGAAGCCCATGGCCAAAACCATTCACGAGGTGCGTTTCCTGAAAGAACTGGCCAAGAAGACCGGCGTGGTCACCCAGATGGGGAACCAGGGCCACAACATTGAAGGAACCATGCAAACCGTCGAATGGATCCAGTCAGGAGCCATCGGTGACGTCCGGGAGGTACACATGTGGTCGAACCGCCCGGTTTGGGCCCAGGGTCCCCTGGAGCGTCCTGCCGGAGTGGATGTCCCCAAAAACCTGAATTACGATGTCTGGTTGGGACCGGCCCCCGAAAAGCCCTACCACCCCGATACCACGCACTTCGCCTGGCGCGGACTGTGGGATTATGGCACGGGTGCCATGGGAGATATGGGAGCCCATACCTTCGATGCGCCCATCTGGGCCCTGAAACTGGGGATGCCCACCAAAATCCAGGCCACCACTTCGCCTTACACCACCGAATACCTGCCGCAGTGCGAAACGGTCATGTATGAATTCGAGGCACGCGGCGATATGCCACCGGTGAAGGTCACCTGGATGGATGGAGGCATCAAGCCTTTCCGGCCGGCCGAACTGGAAGCAGACCGCAGCCTGAGGGAAGCCCTGTACATCGGGGACAAGGGCATGCTGATGCACGGCACCCATGGAGCCATGCCCGAACTGATTCCCGAGAATCCCGATTTCAAAGCCCCGGATCCCTGGTTGAATCGTCCCAAAAGCGTGTATGTGGATTTCGTTGAAGCCATCAAGGAAGGACGAAAAGCGGCCAACGACTTTGAAATCGCTTCCAAACTGACCGAGATCATGCTGCTTACCAACATCGCGGTCGCTTCCCAGCAGGTGAACAGGACCCTGGAGTATGATGCGGAAAACATGAAGATCACCAATCTGGAAGGAGCCAACGAGTATTTCCACTATGAGTACCGTGACGGCTGGAAGCTATAAACTCTGAAATCTAAAAGAACATGAAAAACCATAAAGTAACATCTTGCGTGTCCATGTTGATCATGGCCATGCTTTTGGTATTGAACCCGCAAACAGCCGGGGCCCAGGAAAAACCAGACTCCCACTATGGCGGGGTTCAGATAGGAGCAATCACCTATAGTTTCCGCACCATCCGCGAAGTGGATGATGTTCTCCAGGCCTGTGTGGATGCAGGGCTCAGCTCGGTGGAACTGATGGGCACCGGCATCGAGGCCTACCTGGGAGCACCTGAAAATCCCCTGTCGCGCAGGGAGATGCGTCGCCCGGATGAGTTATCGGACGAAAAGAAGGAAGCCCTGGCCAAGTACCAGGAAGAGATCAAGGAATGGCGCTATTCGTCAGGAACCCTGGATAAGTATGTGGCCCTCCGGAAGAAATTCAACGATGCCGGGGTAAACATTCATATCTATAAGTGGCTGGCTGGTATGAGCGACGAGGAGCTGGATTACTCTTTCAAGGTGGCCAAAGCACTGGGTGCCATCGGCATCACTACCGAGATTGGTGAAGAGGCCTGTACCAAGGTGGGGGCCGCTGCCGAACGTGCCGGCATGGTGGCCATTTTCCACAACCACTACCAGTATGCCGAGGAGGATTTTGACGTGGACAAGCTGCTGGCCCTGAATCCGGCCAACCGTCTGAACTTTGACATCGGGCACTACTTCGGTTCCACAGGCAAAGATCCCGTCGCCTTTATTGAGAAGTACCACGACCGGATTGCCAGCATCCATGTGAAGGATAAAACGGCCAAAGACCACCCGGTCAAGGGCAATGAGAACAAGCCC
>CBDTYO010000590.1:0-2018 GCA_965364615.1 uncultured Bacteroidia bacterium | reverse complement strand
AGTCAAATGCCACCACGGGAAGACCGGCCGACATGGCTTCTCCAATCACATTGGGAAATCCTTCCGAACTGGAAGTGAAGGCAAAAATAGAAGAGCTGAGGTAGTGTTTCTCAATTTCATCGGATTTTCCTGTAAAGATCACCTGCTTCTCCACCCCCAGGTCTTTGGCCAGTTCTTTCAGGCGTTCCATGTGTTGCTGTTTCAGGTGATCGTATCCCACGATCAGCAGGGTCCAGTCTGGGGTGCACACCCTGGAAAACATCTTGATGAGCAGGTCCTGGTGTTTGCTTTTGATCAGCCGGCCCACCATCAATACCCTTTTTTCCTGCCTGTACTGAACCCCCTTGGCTTCAATCTGTCGGATGGGATTGCCTATCACCTTGATGTTGGGGTGTCTGTGCTTCCGAAGGTAGATCTCCCTGGCCTTCCGGGTCTGAAGGATGATCCCTTTGGCCCTGGGGTATAACCGCAGCTTCAGGAAATTCTGGAAGCGTCCAAGACTCAAATCAGGCTGACTGCGATCAGATACAAACACCGGGATCTTCAAACCCATCATCGAGAGCAGGACAAAGTTGTTCCAGTATTCCCCGAAACTGAGTACGCTGGCCGGATCAATGCCCTTGATGGTTTTTCTGAGAAAGACCAGGGTACGAAGGGTATGAATGGTACGGATGCGGTTGTTGAAACGAAATTTGGGCTTGTGGATCTGTAGATCCTCTGGAATGGAGTAAAAGATCTCCCTGCTTATGCCATAGAGAACCAGGTGAAGTTCCACCTCCTCCCGGTCACTGAAAGCCCAAACCAGCTCGGACATGACCCTTTCCATGCCTCCTGCCTCCAGACATATTTTCTTTTTCTCCGTCATTCTTTTTCCATGCTTCTTACCAGCTCATCCACCATCCTTCCGTAGGGTTCGAAGGGACCCTCGTGCCAGTTCATCTCCCTGTCCCAATACCCCGGACAGTTTTCATAGGGGTACATGACCGATCCGTAGCTGATCTCTATGGCGAGGGCCTTCCCGTTGAGGTGGACAAAATCACAAACCAGGCTCTGCATCCGGAGCCTGGCGGACATATCAAAAGCCCGTTGGATGGTCCCTTCATCAAATAACTCCTTTTCAAAGTGCCCATAGCCACCCCCGGATGCCCGGAAATCATTTTTTCGCACCATTCTTTTGGCTGCAAATGCCATGTCCCCGATAACGATCACGCGAATATCATGGTCGTTGTCAGGAATAAAATCCTGGAAATATATGTAGCCTTTTTCCCTCCCCGATACCCTGGCATACTCTGTGGTCAGGAAGAGGCGAATAAATCCCTTGCACAAATTACTGAAGTTTGTCATGCCTTCCCGGTATTTCCGGTATCTTTCCTTGAAATTGATCCACCCGACAAATGGTTTGAATCCCTTCCCAAATGCCTTATTTATCAGCCTTTTCGCCTTCCTTCTCGAGGGGACCAGTCTCACATTGTCTGAGGCAGATCCATTCCTCAACTTGAATACCTTGGGATAGCTGGTTCCCGAAGCCCACTCCAGAGCCTCCTTTTTGCTGTAAAACACATGGGCTGGAGGTGTGGGCAGATCCAGGGCTTCCAGCAAATACTTCTGTCCCACTTTATCATCAAAATGCCATACGGTGTGGAAATCTGGATACACCCTTTTTCCTGAAGCCTCCAAAGCGAATAGGAGTTCTTTGGCGAATTTACTGGCTTTGGGACTTTGCTGGCTGTAATGCCACATCAGCGCATCGCAATCGGATAACTGATCGATGATGTCCGAACGGTAGCAATCCACCAGCTTATAATCGATGCCGTGGGATTCACAATGGGATACCCACCGTTCGCTGTAATACCCTTTCGTCAGATGAATTCCGATCTTCATGCTCATGTGCTGATTGTCACCCGCCTTTTTGCCGGATGGCTGCCACCACTTCTTCCACCATCATTACCACCACCACCATCATCACCACCACAACCACCACCACCACTACCATCACCACCACCACTACCACTACCCCT
>CBDTYO010000589.1:0-2020 GCA_965364615.1 uncultured Bacteroidia bacterium | reverse complement strand
CACGGGATGTGCCCAGTGCATGCTGGTACCTCCTTCCGGCACAGTGAATGAGCCAGTTTCTTCATAGGCTTCAGGGTTTGCCCGAACCAGTCTCATCGTCCCCCTTTCATCCAGGCAATACAGCCTCTGATCGGCATAGGTGATGGATCCCTTTCCGCCGGCTTTCCACATCTCTTTTCCGGTGCGGAAATCCAGGCAGAACCAGCCGCGGGAGTTATGGCCGGCACCGTAAAGGTAGCCCTCATGCAGGATGACCCCGCCATGGTGGTTGTCCAGAAGCTCTGTCTGCCAGACGGTCTCTGCGGTGATGGCCTGACCATAGGCTACCACGTCCAAAAGGATACTCCCTTTGCCGTATCCGCTGGAAGCAAAAACAAATCCCTCGTGAAAAATAAGATCGGGAACATTGTTGGACCGGCTGTTCTCATACTCCGCCTGCCAGAGCAATTTCCCTGTTTCGGTATCCACTGCGAAAATGCGATCGGAGCTCAGGCCGGCGATCTGCCTGAAGCCCCCATGATCGAACCTGATCAGCGAGCTGAATCCCGCCGTCCCGCCTATTTCCCGGTTGGTCCAGATCTCCTGTCCGTTGTGCTTGTTCAGGCAAACCAGGTAGGCTTTTTTTCCGGCCGGACAGCAATACAACCTGTCTCCCTCCACATAGACGGACTCCGAATACCCGTATTCGGGGATCTCAGCCTCGTATTCTTCACGCAATTCCATGCTCCACAGTTCCTTGCCCGATTTGGCCTCAAAGGCGGCCAGCCGGCCCAGATCGCCCAGGTGGTACACAACTCCCTCGCTGTAGGTGGGCGTGCTCCTGGCTCCGTTATAGGTCCTGGCATGCGACATCTCGGTCTCCCAGGAGCCCCCGTTGGGTTGTTTCCACAGGAGCTTTCCTTCCAGGTCAAAGGCAAACACCAGGGTTTGCAGGTCCCCGGTCCCGGAAGTGAAAATGCATCCATCAGCCAGGGAGACCGTGCTGTACCCTTTTCCCAGGCCGGAAACCGTCCAGATCAGTTCCGGACCCTCTGACGGCCATTCACTCATCAGTCCCGTCTCCGGAGATTTATTGGTGCGGTCCGGACCATGGAAAGCAGGCCAGTGGGGCTGATCCTGGGCAGGGAGTGAAATCATGCAGGAAAGAACCAATATTCCTGACAGCAGGGTCACGATCGGTTTTCTGTGTTTCATGGTTATTTTTTTTGAATGGTTGAGTGTTGGCCTAAGGCATACGCCGTTATGCAAAATAGGACACTTTCCTCAATAATTCAACCAGGCCGTCCGGAATGGATCAACCCCCGATCCACCGGCTGAAAAGGACATCATACACCCCGTAATAGGGATTGCCCTCCGCATCCAGGTCCCTGAATACCAGCTCCTTCTTTTGCAGGGTTTTCAGGGAGCGCAATATGGTGGCAGAGGTCCCCAGCCCGTGCCTGGCAGCAAAATCATGGGAGGTGGGTGCGGTAACCACTCCGTCCCTGGCCACGGCCTTGAGCAGGTTCCATTGGGCTGTGGTGAGCCCGTCGCGGTAGGAATAGAACATGAACTCCTGCTCTTTCAGCAGGCGCATGGCCTCCTCCTTCCATAGCTCACGATGGACCTGCTTCCCGGAGGAAAGAAAGATCCTGTTGCACAAAAGCTGAACATAATAGGTATATCCCATGGTCCAGTCAAGAATGGAAACAATGGTCTCATCTTCGATCTTTTTGGAATGTTCTTTGAATTTGGCCGAGATGAAGGCGTGGTATGCTTCCCGGTCGATCTTCTCCAGTTTCAGGAATTGCGTGCTCCGGTAAAAGGGCCTGGAAGGATCTGCAAAGAGTTCATTGATGAGGTGCTGCTGGCTGCCTGAAAATATAAAGCGCACATTTTTCAATTCCTGGATCCTGGACCTGAGCCATGCATCTACATTTTTATCCGGGTATTGAAGTATTTGCTGAAATTCATCGATGGCAAGGATGATGGGTTTCGGCTGTTTTTCAAGAAATCCGAAAATCTCTTCAATGGATCTCAA
>CBDTYO010000588.1:0-2023 GCA_965364615.1 uncultured Bacteroidia bacterium | reverse complement strand
TACGAGTGTGAAGGTGGAATGGCTGGAAGATTACATCACGGAGTTTAATCAACTACTTGACAGGTACGGACTTGACTGTGTATACCATGCCCATATCTCGGTGGGGGAATTGCACCTGAGACCCATCCTGAACCTGAAAGATCCGAAAGATGTGGGACTGTATCACGAGCTTGCCCTGGAGTCAGCCAAACTGGTGAAAAAATACCGGGGTTCACTCAGCGGGGAGCACGGGGACGGAAGGCTCAGGGGGGAGTTTATTCCCCTGATGGTGGGAGAGCATGTTTTCCAAATGTTCCGCCGGATAAAACGGACCTTCGATCCGGAGGGTATTTTCAATGCAGGCAAGGTCATCGATACCCCTCCCATGAATACCCACCTGCGCTTTGAACCGGGTCACCGGTCGCCGGAATTCTCAACCTGGTTCGATTTCTCCAGGGAAGGAGGATTCATGGGCCTGATAGAAAAGTGCAATGGATCAGGCGATTGCAGGAAAACGGAAGTCACGGGAGGCACCATGTGTCCCAGCTATATGGCCACACGTGACGAATCGACCACCACCCGCGCCAGGGCCAATGTATTGCGGGAACTGCTCTCCGAGAAGGGACTGAAAAAGCCCTTCGATCAGCCTGAGATCTATGAGATACTTGACCTTTGCCTTTCCTGCAAGGCCTGCAAGTCTGAATGCCCCTCAAGCGTGGACATGGCCAAACTCAAGGCAGAATTTATGCAGCACTGGTATAAGCATCATCCTGTACCCCTGCGGACCAGGCTGATCGCCAATATTTCCAGGATCAACAGCCTGGGAATGCTGTTTCCGGGGATCTTCAACCGGGTGGCTGGCGGCAGTATGACAGGTCCCTGGCTGAAGAACATGCTCGGATTCGCCCGGGAGCGGAGCATTCCCACCCTGGGGAAGAAGACCCTGAGACGCTGGGCACGAAAACACCTCCGCCCCTTGAATGCCTCCCTGCCCGCTGCCCATCCCGAGGTCATCCTCTATGTGGATGAGTTTAGCAATTACAATGACACCCGGCTGGGAATATGCAGCATCAGGCTTCTTAACCGCCTGGGAATCAAGGTGAATATTGTGGATCACCCGGTGAGTGCCCGAACCTACATCTCCAAGGGCCTGCTGATCAAAGCCAGGAAGATCGCCAGGAAGAACGTGGAGGTGTTGTCCCCCCTGGTTTCCGAAGACAGACCGCTTGTGGGCATTGAGCCTTCTGCCATTCTTGGATTCAGGGATGAGTTTCCTGAACTGGTGGGGAAGGATCACAAGCAGCAGGCATCGGAGCTGGCAAAGCATTCTTACACCCTGGAAGAGTACCTGGACATGGCTTATAAAAAAGGATGGTTCGACAAATCCCTGTTTACCAGGGAAACCCGGGAGCTGAAGCTTCACGGACACTGTCAGCAGAAAGCCATAGCAAGCACCGGTCCCACCCTCAGGGTGCTTTCTATTCCGGAGAACTACACGGTGGAAGAGATTCCTTCGGGTTGCTGCGGCATGGCAGGTTCCTTTGGGTATGAAAAGGAGCATTACGGGCTTGCCATGAAGGTGGGTGACCTGGTTCTGTTTCCCGCGGTGCGGGATGCCGGGACAAAAATCCAGATCGCCGCACCCGGGACTTCCTGCAGGCACCAGATCCTGGACGGCACAGGCAGGGTGGCTCTGCACCCGGTGGAAATATTATACAATGCATTGGTATAAATTAATTAAATAGCAATCCATATGTTGAAGAAACTACCTCTCTGGGCAAAGATTTTTATAGGAATGGGACTGGGAATCCTCTGGGGATTGGTAGCGGTGTGGACAGGTTGGGAGGATTTTACCACCGACTGGGTAAAACCCTGGGGAACCATCTTTCTTAAATTGCTCAAGCTTATTGCTGTTCCCCTGATCTTTGTCTCGCTGGTCAAAGGCATCTCTAGCCTGACCGATATTACCAAGCTTTCCAGGATCGGGTACAAAACCATCGTGATCTATATCATTACCACGGTGTTCGCCACCACCGTGGGACTG
>CBDTYO010000587.1:0-2035 GCA_965364615.1 uncultured Bacteroidia bacterium | reverse complement strand
GTTCCAGAGTCTCCTCACCCTGGGGCAGACCAGGCAAACCGCCGGAAGAAACCCGGTGGAAGCCCTTCGCTACGAATAGGTCAAGTGCCTGGAATGACTATCTTTGGGCTTCCTTAATTTCCATACCCGTGCCACAATACCTGGGTGAAATAGCCGCCTTGCTCACCGCGGCCTGCTGGACCGTCACCGCCATGGCCTTTGAATCGGCCGGGAAGCGCGTGGGCGCCCTCTCCCTGAACCTGATCAGGCTGGTCATGGGCCTGGTATTCCTGGCCATTTACAGTACCATCATCCATGGGAGTCCATTGCCCCAAGCCACCCCATACCAGTGGTTCTGGCTGGTCATATCCGGCCTGGTGGGTTTTGTGCTGGGCGATTTGTTCCTGTTTCGCTCCTTCATCCTGATCGGTGCCCGCATTGCCATGCTTATCATGGCCCTGGTCCCTCCCATCACCGCCCTGATCGGCTGGATCACCCTGGGGGAGGTGCTTACCGGTAAGGAATTCCTGGGCATGGGAATCACCCTGCTGGGCATTGTCCTGGTCATGTCGGTGAAAGTGGATCTCAAAAAAGAAGCCTTCGGCAAAAGGCTCAGTTTGGGACCGCTGCTCCTTGGAAGCCTGCTTGCACTGGGGGGAGCTGTGGGACAGGCAGCCGGACTGGTGCTCAGCAAGAAGGGCATGCAGGATATGGATGCCTTTTCCGCCACCCAGATCCGCATCATCGCCGGAGTGATCGGTTTTTCCCTGGTCATCACTGCTTTCAGAAGATGGAAGCACCTCTTTGGGGCACTGAAGGACCTGAAAGCCATGAAGATCATGACCCTTGGATCATTCACCGGACCGTTCCTGGGGGTCAGTTTTTCCCTGCTGGCCGTACAGCATACCGATACGGGGATTGCAGCCACCCTGATGGCCCTGACCCCGGTCATGATCATCCCTCCTGCTATCCTGATGAAACATGAGAAAATCCGGGTCCTGGAGATTGTCGGAGCTGTTGTGTCTGTGGCAGGGGTGGCCCTGTTCTTTCTTTAAGGCATTAAAGGTGATCCGGATACTTCTCCTTCTGATGTATCCTCTGCCTTCGCTCTGTATACATATGGAGCAGATTGGATACCAGAATCATCATGGATGCCAGGCCCGAAAGTGCAAGCACATAAATGAGGAGTTCACCGTAGGGAATCAGAAAATAGAACACAATGATGATCAGTGTCATCCACACACCGGCACACCAGGGACAGGTCACCATGGAGTGTATGGTGCCAATGATGTATAAGTGCTGCCTTCGTTTCAGAGCGTCCCGAAAATGCTTCAAGATCTTTTCAAATACCAGTATCCGGGTCAGCCGGGAGGTCGCAAGAATGATAAGCAGAGCTTCTACCAGGGTAAGATCCCGGATATCCATCCCTTCCCTCTTCAGAAAATATCCCACCAGCCATACAGCGCCAAGAAAAACAAATGCCGACCAGAAATTCCAGGCCTGGTGTTTACGTTCATTCCGCATAACTCCTTTTCAATAGATCGAAGGACAATATACAAAACTATTTCTTTTCTGGAATTTTTGACATGGCCCGCTCTGTCATGGCGGTGATGGTCAGTGCCGGGTTCACCCCCGGATTGGCCGAAATGGCACTTCCATCACATACATACAGATTCTCATAACCGAATACTTTGTGGTCCGGGTCAATCACCCCTTGTGCAGCATCCTTCCCGATCACGCATCCCCCCAATATATGGGCGGTAAGCGGGGTTCCCAGCACCGCTTCGGTCGCCATGATAAAGGGATGTCCTTCCACTTCCTCCGAGGTGGCATGGGCCAGGTCCCTGGCCAGGGGCATCGCCGCAGAAGGGGCCGGACCGCTGGAAACCTTGCTCTTCAGGTGGATCCACCCCCGTTTCAGTCTCAGGGTACTGTCAAGGTGCTGCATAAACAGCAGGATCACCGATTCTTTGGCAAAATCACGGCTTACATAGATCCTGAGCCAGGTCAGGGGTTTGCTGATCAAATGCCAGAGAAGTTTGAAAATCCTTCCCAG
>CBDTYO010000586.1:0-2060 GCA_965364615.1 uncultured Bacteroidia bacterium | reverse complement strand
GGTGAACCGGCCCGCATTGATCAGGGCGAGACCGTAGAAGATCAAAGTAGTTCCGGCCAGCAGATGGACCTGTCCCTGAAGGAATAAAACGGAACCGAAAATCCCCCCGGTAATCAATGGGATGGCCATGGTGACAAGAAGCCTCCTGGTCACAGGTGACCAAAGTCTGGCACCTTGCTTCCTGGCTTTCCGCCAGGAAAAATACAGGGATGAGCCCAGTGCCAGGAACAGCACGATGATGGCATCGGTCAGCAAGAAGATTTCCAGGGAACGGCCCGAGTAAGTCTTCATCAGGTAATATGCTGCAAAGGCTCCCAGCAGGGCAATCAATCCTGCTCCGATGCCCGACCAGCCACTCAGCGATATAAACCTGGAGGACCGCTCCATCATTTGTTTGATCTCAGCAATGTCCTGCAAATGCTTTTCAGAATTTTCCATTTAGAAGTACTTTGAGATACAAAGTAAGTATTTATATACGGAGATTGCAAATTTTTTCTGCCATTTAGCCACTATGAATCATTTCAGGATATTCTGCGAAGAAAAGGGTTCCTTCTTCCGGTGAGGAGCTGAAACCCACTTTCCCCTGAAGATATTGCTCGCTTAACAATTTCATGCCGTATGTGCCCAATCCCCTTCCGGACCCTTTGGTGGAGAAGGATCTCTGGAAAACCTGCAAGCTGGCTTCCCGGGGCATTTCCCCCGGATTATGCACTGTGAAGCGGATATTATTTTCGCTTTTGCGGCAACCCAGAGTCACGGTCTCTCCTGGCTTAACGGCTTCGAGCGCATTTTTTGTCATGTTGCCCAATACCCGTTTCAAAAGGCTTTCATCGCTTGAAAGGATGAGTCCTTCGGCATCCGGGTCAATTTGAATATCCCGGTGGTTGGCGACCTCATGATTCAGGTAGGTCATCCGGACTTCCTTCATCAGATCCAGGGAGTTAATATGATTCACCTGAATCTCAAGATCTGCGGTTTCAGCCTGTTTGAGTTGCTTATGGGCTTCAATCTCATCCACCAGTTTCTCTGCAAGCCTGTTAACGATCTTTGAAAAACGGGAAAGATCCTCCTCACTGGCTGTGGTCAGCAACCTGGTAAAACCTCGCAAACCTCCTGCTGTATTCATCAGATCATGCATGAAAATCCTTTCCAATACATCCCTTCGCTTTTCATCGGCTATGTCAAGGATGGAGAATACGGTAAATTCTTCCCCCACGACCCTGAACGGAGAAGCCATGACGCGCAGATCCATGGTCCTGGATTCCTCCTTTTGGATGATGCGGCACTCCTGTGTATCTGTCTTCCCGTTTTGGGCGGAAAGCATGGCGTTAACGGCACCACACATCTGACAAAAGGCAGTGGTGCCGCACCCGCCATCTGTCTCATCTGAATGCACGCACCCAATGGCCTCTCCAACACGCTGGCCTGTAATCTCTTCGAGTCCATCCTTCTCAATCAAGTGCAGAAAGGCTTTGTTGGCAAAGACGATCTGGCGTTCCTTGTTCAGAATGACCACCTGGGTGGAGACCGCATTGAGGACATCTACCAGGAGGGTTTGATTGGTAAGAATTTTTGTTTGTTGCGCCAGGACCCTTCCATCTGCACGTTCGGCAGGGGCATGCCGGGTTAAATTTGATTTTCTGGCCATGGAATACTCAATTTAGATGGGGTGTTGCCGGCAGGGTAAAGTGGAAGGTACTCCCTTTCCCTTCTTCACTTTCAACATGGATCGTACCCCCGTGTTTTTCCACAAATTCCTTGCATAGCAATAAACCCAATCCCGTCCCTTTTTCTTCCGCCGTGCCTGTGGTGGTATAGATTTCCGAAAGACTAAACAGCTTTTTCAAGTCTTTGGGTGCCATGCCAATTCCATTGTCCGATACACTGATTTCTGTGCAGTTGGGTTTTTCCACCGCTTTGACATGGATTTCGCCATCCTTGTGTGTGAATTTGATGGCATTGGAAAGCAGATTGCGCATGACCGTTAACAGCATATTGCTGTCCGCCACCACAGTTTGCTGGTCTTTTGTATGACAGTCTATTTTGATATTTTTGGCCTG
>CBDTYO010000585.1:0-2063 GCA_965364615.1 uncultured Bacteroidia bacterium | reverse complement strand
AGCAGTGCAGGCCGAAGCATTAGGGGGCGCACGGTGGTGGGTACCTGGCCGCTGCGGGACGGGGATGCTCAGGTGTCAGACTTTGAGGATCTGAGCCTGGATGAGGAGAGTTACTGGAACGGTTCCGATGGTTCAGGATTCTTTTCTTCAGGCCTGGCGCGTTTTCACAACGATTATCTTGCGGAATATGGTTCATGGAGCGGCTGGTCCTATTCCAATACCACCGATGTCTCTACTTCGGGGTATATGAACCAGTATTCGGCCATTACCGGAGGGGGTTTTCCCGGCCACACGTCTGCCGGGAACTATGGGACAAGCAGTCTGTACGGACCCTCCGTCATCACTTTTACCTCAGGCAATGCCCATGCCCTGGATGGCTTTTTTGTCACCAACAGTACCTACGCGGCCCTGAGCATGAGGCAGGGAGACTGGCTGGCCAAAAAATTCGGAGGAGACGATGGCACGGATCCGGACTATTTCATGCTGCAGGTCTGGGGGATCCGAAGGGGCCTGTCGACCGATACCATTGAATATTACCTGGCAGATTTCAGGGATGAAGACCCCGATAAGGACTACATGATTGAAACATGGCAGTGGATAGACCTTGGCTCCCTGGGCAAGGTGGACAGCCTGATGTTCGGACTGGAATCGTCCGATGTGGGAGACTGGGGAATGAATACCCCGGCCTACTTCTGCCTGGACGAACTGCATGTGATTCCTGATGCTCCTCCCTTTGTGGCCAATCCGCTGGAAGACTTCTCCACCTATGGGTACCTGATGGACACCGTGATCAACCTGTCACAGGTATTCAGCGATCCGGACGATCCTGATTCAGAGATCACCAAAAGAATTGTATCCAATAGCGGTGGCTTCATGGCCAATGCTTCCATTGACGGTGACGAGCTAAGCATACAGTTTGCCTATGTCACGAAAGCTGCCTACCAGGGCACCCCGATTGAAATGGTGATAGAAGGGACTTCCAACGGACTTTCTGTGAGAGATAGTTTTGAAATCGAATATCAATCAGGAGGGATAGAAACAACGTCGGGACTGACTGTTTCTGCCTTCCCCAATCCTACCCGTGGCCTGCTCACCCTCGAAAGTGACCAGGGAGGTGCACTCAGGGTCAGTCTTTATGACCTTCGCGGAATGCTGTTGTTTGAAGATCAGGAATTTGAACCGGGTCATCACCTCGATTTGCGTGGGAATCCAGCCGGATCCTACATCCTTCGGGTGCAGGTCAGGAATAGAACAGGCGCCATCATCATACAGAAGCTGTAAGTGGCGATTCGCGCAGGCATCATATGGATCCTTTTTTTAACGGCTGTCCTGGACCTGGGAGCTCAGTACATCAGCGACGTGCTGGAATATACTCCGGCTCCCGGTCAGCATATCAATGCTGCACCCTGGGGGGATGGAACTTCAGCCTCTTCCCTGATCGGCGGAATCGATGGAACCCTGTCCCTGGGGGCTTTTGGAGGAAGGGTGGTTTTTGCCTTTTCCGATCCGGTGGAAAACCATCCCGACAATCCCTTCGGGGTGGATTTCACCCTCTTTGGCAATCCCCTTCCCGATTGGTCGGAACCCGGAGTGGTCTGGGTCATGAAGGATGAAAACAAAAACGGAGAAGCAGACGATACATGGTACCAGCTGGCAGGAAGCGATTATTATTTTTCCTCTACCCTTCACAATTACAGGGTCAGCTATACCAATCCCGGAGGCTATGAAGCCAGGGATGTGAGCTGGAAAGACCACCTGGGTAATCAGGGATTTATCCGGGCCAACTCCGCACACACACAATCCTATTATCCCCGATCCGGACTTTTTCCACACATCCCGGAGGAAGCATATGAATTGAGCGGGACCCTGATCAGGGGTGCGGTGGATGTGGATCATCCTCCCTTGAATGTTTCTTTGCACAGGGCCTTTGGGTATGCCGACAACCGGCCGAGGGGATCCGGTGCTCATACGGTTCCGGACAATCCCTATACCGCAGAATTGGAGCATTCAGGAGGAGATGCCTTTGATATATCCTGGGCGGTGGATGCGGAAGGCAACGAGGT
>CBDTYO010000584.1:0-2068 GCA_965364615.1 uncultured Bacteroidia bacterium | reverse complement strand
CATTCACTTCGCCCAGCCCCAGATCGTCCGATCCGGTCCATGCCTCGCATTCGGCCTTAAGCAGGAGCACATCGGCGAAACGGATCAGGCGATATCCGTTGGCCGTATAGCCCGAGGTCCAGTTACCCACCTCCGTGTATGTTCCTTCCTGGGATTTTTTATACACCTGTTTTTTGGGACTATAGGGGCCAGCATAGGTCTGGTCACGGATCCAGTCCATACCGGTGTGTTCGCCCCAGTCCCAGTATGGGATGCCCCTCCGGCCCACCGACCAGTCCAGTCGGGGATCGAGCCTTCCGCCATATTCCTCAAAGGCCGAATCAGGGTGAATACCCTGATCGTTGGTCACCATCTCTTCGTTATAGGTGTCCGGATACGGGAGACCCTCCGGGTTGGTGCGGAAGGAATTCACAAAGTCCTGGGTGGGCTGGAAAAAACTGCAGCAACCCCCTGGGGAAGCTTCAGTCTTATAGGGAAAGTTCAGCACCTCTCCATAACCACCGTTCCACCCCCCCGATCCATCGTTCACCGAATACTGGACCGTATAGATGGATTCCACCCCGTTCCTGTATTCGATGTCAAAGACATCGCCGTACCTGGGCTCCAGGCCTGCTTTTTGTCCTGCAGGATTGGTGCCCGATGCTGCCACTTCTGTCAGCAATACCAGGGCGGCTTCATAATCCCCGTACATTTGCATCAGGGCTTTGGCCAGCAAGACCTGGCAAACGGTTTTGTTGAAGCGGCCCACCTGGATCATATTCTGTGGAAGCTTGCACCCTTCTTTCAGGTCTTCAATGATCCGGTCCCTGATGTCCCTGGTGTTGGTGATTTCGTCAGGCAGGGTATATTCATCCACCCAGGGAACGAAGAGATGGGATGTCCTGTCTGCCCACATTCTCCATGCTTCAAAATGGTAAAAACCCCGCAGCGCCCTGGCCTGCCTGCATACCAGCAGGTATTCATCCTCATTGATATGCTGAGCTGCCATGGCTTGGTGGGCAGTCCTAAGGGCGCCGTTGCAACGGGAGATGGCTTCATAGCAACTGCGCCACTTGGCATTCAGGTAGAGGTTGGTGCTCGTTTCCGAAAAGGTTTGTATGGAATTGATCCCTGACGGGGCATCTCCACTGTCAGTGCCTTTATTGGCTTCCAGTCCCCTGATGCTGGCAAAGACCCAGCCCGAGGTAGTGGACTCCCAACCGCCCATTCCTTCTGCTACGCCATCCAGCATGGAATAGGCGCCAATGAGCAGTCCGTCCAGTCCATTATGAGTAGCCAGGACTGTCTGGCTCAGTTCTCCGTTGGGGGTGATCTCCAGGAATTCCTCCGAACAGCCCGTAACGAGCAGCATGCTAAGCAGAATCCATATAAGGGTATTGCTCTTCATCCCCGAGCTTAGGGTCCTGTCCCTTTTGTTGCTCCACAATGTTTTCATGATATGCTGGGATTCCATGAATTTGCTTCGAAGGGATGTTTGCGAGGAAGCCTACAATTTGTTGCACAGCAACAAATTTAAGCAACGAGCAAATATCCCGAGAAACATATATGCCAGGCAATTTACAAATATAGGAGCAAAAAAAAGAGACGGCCCCGAAAGACCGTCTCTTTTCATTTAATCTATGTAAAGTTGGTAATCTACCTGTTCTGGATCAGGATGTTGTTACTCACATCAATCTGACGCTGAGGAACCGGGAAGTTCACATCCTCGGGTCCGATATCCATGCCCGGATAGAGGTTGCCTGCCCATTCCATGGTTTTCTCATAGTCATAGATCCTGGAAAGCTCAGATACCACTTCGCCCCAGCGCTGGAGGTCATAATACCTGTGACCTTCCTGGCCCAGTTCAAGCTTGCGCTCAAACTTGATGGCATGCATGGCTTCTGCCTGGTTGGCAAAGGCTACGGGATATACATCTATCACATAGTTGGCGGCGGGAGTGACCCCGTCATCCTCGTATACAAAACCTGCAGGATTGGCGGCACGGGCCCGGACCTGGTTCACTTCGCCAAATCCAAGGTCACCGGTGTTGGTCATGGCCTCGCATTCGGCTTTCAGCAACAGCACGTCT
>CBDTYO010000583.1:0-2095 GCA_965364615.1 uncultured Bacteroidia bacterium | reverse complement strand
GTCTTTATCCTGGGAGTATTGATGCTCGACCTGCTGGTCATCGGCAGGAAAAGTCACGAAGTATCGCTGAAGGAAGCCAGTTTGTGGACGGGCATATGGATATCGCTTGCCCTGGGATTTGCCTTGTTTTTAAGGGTTTTTGGGGAACATATTCATGGAATCAGAACACCTGAGGAACTGGAACAGGTTTTGCTCAGGTTTTACCCGTATCTCACCCTGGAAGCTGATAGCTATGCAAACAGCCTGGAATTATTCCGAAAAAGCATGGCCACGAACTATCTAACAGGTTATCTCATAGAGGAATCATTGTCAGTGGACAACCTGTTCGTGATGATGGCCATACTCGGTGCGTTTTCAGTCAAAAAGACCGCCTATAAGAAAGTGCTATTCTGGGGGATCCTGGGGGCCATCGTCATGCGTTTTGTATTTATTTTCCTGGGTGCCGCCCTGATTATCAAATTTGAATGGCTCTTGTATCTGTTTGGCTCGTACCTTCTATTCGCGGGGGGCAAAATGTTCCTGCGGCGAAACAAAGAAATCCGCATTGAACCCCAGGACCACTACATGGTGAAATTTCTTTCGAAGCGATTCAAGGTCTTTCCCAGGTATGTCGGAGAAAAATTCTTTATCAGGAAAGATGGGACCCTGTATATCACCCCGTTGTTCATTGTGGTAATGCTGATCGAAGGCTCAGATCTGGTCTTTGCGATGGATTCCATTCCTGCCGTTTTCGCCATTACCCGGGACCCCTACATTGTCTTCTTTTCAAACATTTTTGCCATCCTTGGATTGCGATCCCTCTTTTTCCTCCTGGTGCATGTGGTGGACCGGTTTTATCTCTTAAAAGTGGGTGTTTCCTTCTTGCTGGTATTTGTGGGTTTGAAACTGATCGCACATGATTGGATGCATCACCTCGGATACAAACCGGTATATTCTCTCTATATTATTCTGGGCATCCTGACCATGAGTATTACACTTTCTATGCTTTTTCCTAAAAAAGTGACCATGGTGCGCAAAAGTGTCTTAAATAATAAATGACTCGATCATGAGAAAGATATTGTTTCCGTTCGAATTGGATAATCCCATTTACCGGGAAGCTTATATTCATGGGATAAAATTTGCCAGAAAAATCAATGCGGAAATGATCCTGTTGAATGTGTTTCAGGTGGAAGTGGGGAACGACATCACCGAAGAAATATACAACAGACTGAAAAGGGACAACTGGTTCAAAGCCTATAATGAAATCAGCAGGTTCAACAGGTATTATCTGGAGGACCATGCAAACGTTGAAACAGACCTGCAGATCAGATTCGATTACCGCTTCGTGCATGGCTTTTTATTGGATGAGATCAAAAACATCGCCAGGGAAGAGGGGGTGGACCTCATTGTACTGCCCTTGTCTGAGATCAAAGATTTCAACAGGCGGCAGATGAAAATCATCCGTGACAACGTGTTTGAAAAGAACAGAACTTCCCTGCTTGTGATTCCTCATGGATGCGATTTCAGGCCGGTGAAGAACATTGTATTTGCCACAGATTTAAAACTATTGTTTAACTACCAGAGTTATATTCACGACATTGTAAATTACGCCAGGCTTTTTGACTCCAACGTCCATTTTATTCATGTATCATCCAAGGCAAAATCAGAAGAATGGGATCACTCAAATACCTACAAAATGATCAGGCAAATCCTGGATAAGGATCAAAGACATACCTTTAAGAGCCTTCATGGGAAAAGCATCATTGAATCGGTAGATCAATATGTGGAGGAATCCCAGGCAGATTTGCTGGTCGTTATCAAGCACCAACACCATTTTCTGGAGTCCATATTTCACGAAAGCGTAAGCAAAGAGTTTTCGTTGGTCTCGAAAATCCCGGTGATGGTCATGCGGGAGAAACGAATTTGACCTGGCAATTAGTTGTAACTTACTCTACCTATATGAAAGATTACTGTATCATTGACCTGGAGGCTCCTACACCCATCGTCGCGGCCGCCATACACAATGGTCATAAGCTTGGTTTGCAGCAGGCCAGGCTTACAGCCCTGACAGAAATGGAGAGGTTCAGGGAAGAGGATCCTTTTACAGGAATTTGGA
>CBDTYO010000582.1:0-2097 GCA_965364615.1 uncultured Bacteroidia bacterium | reverse complement strand
ATGCCGATCACGGTCAACAGCAGCAGAATCATCAGGGCGATGGCCATGGCAGAGAGGATGTGCGACTACATTTTCATGATCTACCAGGGCAAAAAGGTGCTGGACGGAACCCTGGAAAACATCCAGGACCAATATGGTCTCGATACCCTGCGGATCCAGTCCGATATGGGCACACAAGCACTGAAAGGGCTTAAAGGCATCGATAACGTAAACGATTTTGGAAAACTCCAGGAGATCCGGCTGGAAGAAGGGGTGGACCCGCAAAAGATCCTGGCAGAATTATTGAAAAAGACCCGGATCAGCAAATTTGAAATCACGAAACCATCGCTCAACGATATATTTATCCGGATTGCAGCTCCGGCAAGAAAGGAGGCCCCACATGCGTAAAATATGGACCCTGTTCAAGCGAGAATACCGCGCCGCGGTCAGGACCAAGAGCTTTATTATCAGCCTGATCCTGGTCCCCATCCTGATGGGCGGGGGATTTGCCGCCATGATCATCATGGAAAAAAACAAGGATACAGATGACAAACATTTTGTGGTGATCGACCATTCGGGCCTGATGACTGCTCCCTTGAACGAAGCCCTGGAACAAAGGAACAGTGAGGAAATCTTCCATGCCCGTACGGGGGAACAAATAGATGCGGCCTATGTGGTTGAGTTTTTGGAATATGATGCGCAGGATCCGGAAGGCCAGCGCCTGGCCCTTTCAAAAAGGGTGGAATCGCAGGAGCTGCATGCATTTATCGAGATTGGACCTGATATCATGCATCCTGCCGGGGAGGAAAAAGAAGCCTACATCAAATACTATTCCCAGCATTCCTTCAATGACGATAACCGTTACTGGTTCCGAAACGTGATCAACAATCGTGTCCAGGAAATGCGGGCAGCAGAATTGAACCTGGATGAAGCCCAGGCCGAAAACCTGATGTGGTGGATTGATGTGGAAGGAATGGGATTGGTCACCATAGATAAGAAGACAGGGGAACAATTGGACGCTGAAAAAACCAATGAGCTTCAGACTTTCCTGGTGCCTTATGTGTTGATGCTCCTCATGTTTATGCTGGTGATGATGAGTGCCATCCCCCAGCTCAGCAGTGTGATGGAGGAGAAGAACGAGAAGATTGCTGAAGTCCTGCTTGGCATCATCACCCCCTTCCAGTTCATGATGGGAAAGGTGCTGGGAGGCATCGGCGTGTCACTTACTACAGCAGCCATTTATGTGGGAGCCGGGGTGTTTACCCTGAACTACATAGGAATGGAATCAATGATCCCCATGGATGTGTTGCCCTGGTTCTTCATCTTCACAGTACTGTTCATCCTGATGGTGGGATCGGGCATGGCTGCCCTGGGTGCTACCTGCAATGACAACAAGGATGCTCAATCACTGACCTTCCCGGGCATCCTTCCCGCCATCATCCCCATGTTCCTGATCGCTCCGGTCATTGCTGATCCCACGGGCCCATTGGCCACCACCATGGCCCTGATCCCGCCGTTCACCCCCACGTTGATGGTGATGCGGTTGGCCACTCCGGTCACCATTCCCATGTGGCAGCCCCTGGTGGGATTGCTGGGGGTGGTGCTCTTTACCATCTTTACGGTATGGATTGGGGCCCGTATTTTCAGGACAGCCATCCTGATCCAGGGGCAGAAGCCCACATTGGCTACCCTGTACAAGTATGCGTTTAAGGGGTAGCGTCTTGCTTCGCAACTCTTAGTGCCTGGCAGGCAGCAGTTGTTGCATTGTGGCTATGGATAAACTTGAGTTCAGAAGAGTTTGGGAAAGAGCATCCCGGTCTTCTTTTTATACTTCAGGTAATCATTGCCAAAGGCTTCTGCAAGAATTCGTTCCTCATACCTGCTTATGTAGATATAAAAACCAATGATCACGAGCCAGAAGGCTGCTGAAACCAGCGAGAGGGTGGAAAGAATGGCCGCAAGGTAGAACAGGATCGCCCCGGTGTAAATGGGGTGCCTGACAAAACGGAATACCCCCGATGAAATGACTTCCGGAGCCTCCCTGCTGGTGCCAAAAACTTCCTTTATCCCCTGGCGGGCCAGGTACCAACCTGCAATCAGCACCACTCCGGCCAATGC
>CBDTYO010000581.1:0-2098 GCA_965364615.1 uncultured Bacteroidia bacterium | reverse complement strand
GTATATGGTAGCTCTTGTCATTGCCGGAGCTGGAGGCGTGCTCTATTTAAAGCATCGGATACCCACCTACAACATGACCACCACCATTCTGATCGAAGAGGAAGAACCCTTGCCGGGCGCAGATCTGCTTGAGGGCTTTGCCGTCAGGCCCGGTGTGCAAAACCTGGACAACCAGATATTCATTGTCACTTCCTATTCTTTGATCCGGCAGGTGCTTGATCAGCTGCCCTTTGAGGTGGATGTCTTCCGAAAAGGATTGTTGAGCAAGGCCTCCTATTTTCCCATGAGCCCCATCAGGGTTGAACCGGGACCGGAGGGACTTCCCTACGGTGCTGAATTCATCTTTCGTTTTGTGGAAGGGGATCAGTTTCAGCTATCGGCAAGGGCCAGGAATTTCCCGCCCCTGGATACCCTTTTGAATTTCGGCCAGCGGCTGAGGTATGGAAACAGTTCTTTCACCATATATCCCCAACCTGAGCTGGAGGATGTATATCAGGCCAGGGAGAAAATATTCATTAAGTTCCTTGACAATGAGATGCTAACCAGACAGTACATGAAGCGCCTGGAGGTGGAGCTTGCCGCCAGGGACGGTAGCATTGTCATACTCACCCTGAGAGGAACCAACCGGGTAAAGGACATTGTCTTTCTGAACAAGTTATCGGAGGTCTACATCAACCAAAACCTGGAGAAGAAGAATACGGAAGCCGAGAGGATCATTGCGTTCATTGATGATCAGCTGGTGGATGTGAAAGAATCTTTGACGATTACCGAACATCAATTGCAGGAGTTCCGGTCACAAAACCGCATCATGGATGTATCGGCACAGGCACAACAAATCATTGACCAGGCAGTTTTGCTGGAGAATGATAAAGCCACCCTGAGACTGAAGCAGGAATACTATGATTACCTGGCTAATTACCTGGAGGATGCATCGAATCAAGAGATCCCGCTTTCACCCTCTGCCATGGGAATTGAGGACCCGGTGATCACTGTCCAGATGCAGGAGCTGGCAGGATTGCAGGCCGAGTTATTCAGTGGGGGAGTAGGGGATCGCAATCCCCTTCAGGCACAGTTGGAGCTGAGGATCAGGAACACCAAGCAAAGCATTGGCGAAGCCTTACAAGGCATCATACGGGCCAATGAAATGGCCATTTCTGAAAATCAGCAACAGATCAACAATTTAAATGCAGAAGCTACCAGTCTCCCGGAAAAAGAGCGACAGCTACTGGGTTTCGAGCGCAGATTTAACCTGAACAATGTGCTCTATACCTACCTGCTGCAGGCAAGGGCCGATGCACAAATTCAAAGTGCTTCCAATACTCCCGACAACGAACTGGTGGATCCTGCGCGTTCTTCGGATATAGTGGCTCCCTTATGGCCCATCGTGTTCATGGTGGCCCTCATACTGGCCATCGGCCTGCCTACCCTGGTGATTCTCCTGGCCAATGTGTTTCAAAACAAGATAGCTACCGAGGACGATCTGCATTTTTTAAAAGACACTCCCATTCTCGGGCATTTCCCGCACAGCCGCCTGAGCTACAATACCGTGGTGCTTACAGAGCCCAATTCGATTGTGGCTGAAGCATTTCGCTCACTGAGAACCCGGCTAGAGTTTTTAACGGCAGATGTGGCCTGTCCGTTGCTGGTTATATCTTCCTCCATGCCTGGCGAGGGAAAATCCTTTGCTGCCATCAACCTGGCTTCTGCCTATAGCCTGGCGGGTAAAAAAACCTTGCTGGTGGGCTTTGATCTGAGGAAACCCACGGTGTCAAAAAGCTTTGAACTCAAAAATAATGACGGCATCACGAGCTATTTGATCGGGAAAAAGTCCCTGGACAAAGTCATTCATACCACAGATTTTGACCATTTGGATGTGCTTCCTTCCGGGCCCATCCCGCCCAATCCGGGAGAATTGGCCAGTTCACCCAAGGCGCTGGAGATGTTTTCGATTCTCAAAGAAAGATATGATTACATCATCGTCGACAGTGCGCCCATCGGGGTGGTTTCGGATATTTATCCCGTTGCAAAAATGGCCGAAGCGGTGCTGATCATGGTCAGGCACAATTTTTCGAAAAAGAATGTGTTGAGCGCTGCCATG
>CBDTYO010000580.1:0-2098 GCA_965364615.1 uncultured Bacteroidia bacterium | reverse complement strand
TTTTAACCCAACATACAAGTACCATATAAGCTTAAATTCGGGCATCTGGAGGTGGAATTCCGATCCGTACCCTAGTATATAATTTAGCAAAGTTGATTGAAAACCTCGAAAACAAACTCCTATGAAAAAGGCACTGCACATCCTCCTGCTAAGCATGTTTGCACTCGCAACAAGTCTTACCAGCATGGGCCAGGAAACCGGCCATCTGGTCAACAAAAGCTGGGATCATGAGAGCCATTCCTGGCAGTCCAGCTGGATCACCCATCCCACGGCCTCCACACTCGAATATGGAGTCTTCCTGTTCCGCAATGAATTCCGGCTCGAGCGACCCCCTGAATCGCTGGTGGTGCATCTCTCGGCCGACAACCGCTACAAGCTCTGGGTGAATGGTGCGCTGATCACCACCGGTCCGGCCAAGGGCAGTTTCAACTACTGGCGCTACGAGACCCTGGATCTGGGACCCTGGCTGGTGGAGGGCGACAATGTGCTGGCCGTGGAGGTCTTCAACCTGGGGGAGCACCGTCCGGCCGCCATGTTCTCCAGGCAAACGGCCTTTATTTTCCAGTCCGACAAGAGCCTGGCCGACGGCGGTACGAATGATGGCGCGATATTGAATACCCCTGGAACCTGGCGGGTAAGTGAGAACCAGGCCTATGCCCCCATCCCGGTATCGGGTGAGGATGTGGGCGGATATTATGTGGCGGGCCCCACCGACCGCTTCGTGGCCGAGACCTATCCCTGGGGATGGCAGGAAGCCGGGTACGACATGGGCGACTGGGCAGATCCCCGCCGGCTGGGCAAGGGAGTCGGCAGAGGCTATATGCACGGAGTTAAATGGATGCTGGTTCCGCGCAACATTCCGCTGATGGAATCGCACCCGGTTCGTTTTCAAAAGATCGCCCGAAGTTCCGGGATGGGGCTGGATGAGATCCCTTCCGGATTCTTACTAGGACAGGAGGCCCTGGTGGTCCCGGCCGGTAAGACCGTGTCGCTGTTGCTCGACCAGGGAGAACTTACCCTGGGTTACCCGGTGCTGAATTTTAACGGGGGAAAGGGCAGCCAGGTGAAGATCACTTATGCGGAGTCGCTGAGGGACAAGGATGGTTCCAAGGGGAACCGCGACCAGGTGGAAGGCAAGGAGATCCTGGGCTACCACGACCTGGTGTTGCCCGATGGGGGAAGCGAGCGGCAGTTCCAGCCCCTCTGGCTGCGGACCTGGCGCTATGTGCAGCTGGATATCACCACCGGGGAGAATCCCCTGGTGCTGAAGGATGTATATGGCGAATTCAACGCCTATCCCTTCGAGGAGCGAGGCTCTTTTACGAGCAACGATCCCCTGCACAGCGAGATCTGGGAGGCGGGCTGGCGCACCGCCCGGCTCTGTGCCCACGAGACCTATATGGACTGCCCTTACTATGAGCAGCTGCAATACCTGGGCGATGCCCGCATCCAGGCCCTGATCTCCCTCACCGTGGCCGGTGATGACCGGCTTATGCGCAATGCCCTGGAACTGGCCGATCAGAGCCGGATACCGGACGGACTCACCCTGTCTCGCGGACCCTCCTTCATCCCCCAGGTGATCCCGGCTTTCTCGCTGTACTGGGTGGATATGATCCACGACCTCTATCTTTACCGCGAGGACGATGCCTACCTGCGCCAGTTCCTGCCGGGCATTGAAGCGGTACTGGGCTGGTTTGAAAGGCGCATCGACCATACCGGGATGCTTGGACCGCTGGAATGGTTCAATTTTGCCGACTGGACCGACGGATTCATGGTGGGATCGCCCCCGGGAGTGGACCTGGGGCATTCGGCCCTGGTGAGCCTCAATTATGTCTATGCGCTGGACCGGGCCTCAGAGCTTTTCACCTATTTTGGTGTGCAGGACCAGGACGAAAGGCTGAACGCAAGGGCACGGGAGTTCCTGAACCAGGCGGACAGGACCCGAAATGCGGTCTACAATCTATGCATGGATTTCAGCAAAGGAATGCTGGCCGATGTGCCGGTGGATGAAACCGAGCAACACAGCCTGTATAAGAAGGGCATTCATTCCCAGCACACCAATATTTTCGGCATCCTCACGGGGGCGATCCCCGAGGAC
>CBDTYO010000579.1:0-2118 GCA_965364615.1 uncultured Bacteroidia bacterium | reverse complement strand
GTAGCGTTGTGCCTGTGCCAGGATCCATATCCTCTTGGTGCCATCCATGGGCATAGGAGAAAAATGCCTGTACTCCCAGGAAAAACTTTCCGGCAATGTGCCGGTCATAGCCGTATTTCAGGGTGCCGCTGATTCCCAGGGTGCTTTCATCGCCCAGGAGAGTGGTTTCGATCATCCCGATACCTACCCCCAGTTCGGGAGCGAAATAAGAGTTGCCTCCTTTGATATAATATAGTCCGCCCAGGTGCAGGCCTGTATGGGTCCATTGCTCAAGCACATCGGAAAGCCCCACGCTGTAATTTTTTTGGATCAATGCATTTACAGCCATCCCGAAGTAGGCACCGAAATTCCTGTTGATGCGTTTTCCATACTCCAGTTGAAAGCTCAAAGGACTGAGGTTCAAATCCTCATAAACGCTGCCATAGCTATAGGTAGCCCTGGAGATCCCCACGCCTCCACGGAAATACCCGCCCGAGAAGAGTCCCTTGTTTTCCTGCTGGGCCTTATCGAGATCTACTTTTTGCTGTCCCGCTGCACCCATGCTGCACAAGATGAACAGGATGAAGAAACCCCTCAAGGGGAAATTGCGTATAAGCATTCCAGGTAAGTGTTGGTTGAATTAAAATTAGGAAAACTTTCATGAAACGCTTGGGATGCTTGGGTATTTTTTTAACACTCCTGTGTATTGAAGCTGTGTCGGGACAAGGGCTTGCTGAAAGCAGGGTGGCCCTGGTGATCGGGAACTCCAACTACCTGAGCGGTCCCCTCCGAAATCCGGTCAATGATGCCCGTGCCATGGCCCTGGCCCTGGAAAGCTCAGGTTTTGAGGTCCTCCTGAAGGAGAACGTGATCAATCAGAATGAGATGAAAAGGGTGGTGAGGGAATTTGGCCTGAAACTGAAAACAGGAGGTACCGCCCTTTTTTATTATTCGGGACACGGGATGCAGGTCAAGGGCTTTAACTACCTGATTCCCACGCAGGCAGTGATGAATATTGAGCAGGAGATAGAATATGAGGCGTTGGATGTGGGATTTGTTCTGGCCTATATGGAAAGTGCCAAATGTGATGTGAATATTGTGATCCTGGATGCCTGCAGGAACAATCCCTTTGCACGGTCCTTCAGGGACACCAAGCAGGGACTGAGCAGCATGGTGGCTCCCACCGGAACGCTGATTGCCTATTCCACGGCACCTGGCTCCGTGGCCTCGGACGGCCTGGAGGAGCATGGGATCTATACACAGGCGCTTCTGACCCGCATGCAGCAGGAGGGGGTGAAGGTGGAAGATGTTTTTAAAGGTGTGAGAGCCGATGTGCTGGCCCTGAGTCAGGGAGAACAGACCCCCTGGGAATCCAGTTCCCTGGTGGGCGATTTCTATTTCCATCCTGGTGGTGAAAAGAACCGGCACCAGGGTGCCCTTTAAATGGCGCGCCATGCCGGACGGGACCTATTACCTGAAAGTGGATAACAATGAAATCAGTCCGGATACCCAATATGAAATCCGGGGCGATCACCTGTATGTTTACCATCCAGCCTCCGGCCGTGTGTTCATCCTGAAGTCCTATATACGACGGCTGGATGGGATCTGGCGCACGGGACATTTTTACGAATAAATGCTATTTTTGAACTGACACAAATATTTTCAAAGGATGTCGGTCAAATATTTATTGTGCTTTGGGGCCTTTGCGCTGTATTGTCTTACCGTTCCCGCCTGGGGGCAGCTTCATCCCGAATCCGGTGACCCCCTGGCCCATACGTTTTCCATTGTGGCGAGGGATACAGCCACCGGTGAAATGGCCATCGGGGTCCAGAGCCACTGGTTCTCTGTAGGCACCATTGTATCCTGGGGAAGTTCCGGGGTGGGGGTGGTGGCCACCCAGTCCTTTGTCAATCCTGCCTATGGCCCCGATGGGCTGGAACTGATGAAATCCGGCAAGAGCGCAGAGGAGGCTTTGCAAATGCTGGTGGCAGCCGACCGGGGAAGAGATTACAGGCAGGTGGCCTTTCTGGATAGCAAAGGCGCGGTTTCTGCCTATACCGGCAAGAATTGTATATCCGCTGCTTCCCATGCGATGGGGAGCAATTATTCGGTACAGGCCAACATGATGCTCAACGAAGA
>CBDTYO010000578.1:0-2119 GCA_965364615.1 uncultured Bacteroidia bacterium | reverse complement strand
GTATCCTGCACCGTAAGATAGCCGTTGTAGGTTTCCCCTTCAAACTTCCCTTCCAGTTCGATGAGGTTCCCCTGCGCATCAAACTCGGCCTTCAGGGTGCCGTCCTCAATGGTGAGTCCTTCGATCTCCAGTTCTCCCATGGGGGTGATCATGGTGGTTTTGATGACCCCTTCCTCCTGGGACAGTACCAGGGTTCCGTCTATGTCCACGGGAAGCTCTTCCACCACGTATTCCCATTCTCCCATGTACTGGGCGTTGGGATCCTTGGCCAGTCTCATGGAGGCACAGGAGGATAGGGCAAACATCACTGCCAAAAGCAGCGCTAAATTTCTAATGGGATTTTTTTTCATGATTTATGTCTTGAGGTTATTTAATGTGTCCAATATACACATTGCCTTTCACATGGGGCACCGCTCTTCCATGTTTTTTGACAGAAATAATGGCAGAAGAACGCTTAGCTCATTGGATAAAACACCATTTGTTTGGTATATTGTTTAACTAAATCAGCAAATTATGAGGACGGGCAAAAGAAAATTTTCCTCAGGAGCGCCATGGGAAGAAATCGTGGGCTACTCCCGTGCCGTCAGGGTGGGTAACCTCATTGAAGTCACAGGCACCATTGCCATCGACGGGGAGGGAAACACCCTGGGAGTGGATGATCCCTATGTGCAAACTGTGGAGATCATCAGGATTGCCGAACGGATACTTCAGGAAGCAGGGGCAAGGCTGGATGATGTGATACGCACCCGGATCTTTGTGATCGATATTTCTGAATGGGAGGAAGTGGGCAGGGCCCACCGCGAATTTTTTGGAGAGATCAAGCCGGCCACCACCATGGTGGAGGTAAGCGCACTGATCCGGCCCGAAGCCCTGGTGGAGATAGAATTCACGGCGGTGGTGGATTAATCGCCAGGATTCTGTGCGATCATGGCAGGAATGCTTAACTTGATTCAGAAATACAAATCCCCATGACGCGTTTCAGCAAAAGAAAGCCCGATACAGTGATGGTCAAGGACCGGAAACTGATCTGTCCGGTCTGCGACAACGACCAGTTCATTGAGACCAGGGCCCAGATGAACACAGCGGTGGCCAGTTTGTTTGACGTGGACTTTGCCAACAAAACGGCCCGTTGTTTTGTGTGCTCCGAATGTACCTATGTATTCTGGTTCAGGTCCTGAGCAAAACGAAAGGAACACCCATGAGAGCTTCGGTATTGTTCTTCCTGATGGCTGTCCTCGCTCCGCTGGATGCGCAGGAGGCCGATGTCCTGGATTTTCTGTTCAGAAGCGGGACCGAAGGCTATCGGTGTTTTCGCATACCTGCCCTGGTGAGTACCCCGGGCGGAGCCCTGCTGGCTTTTGCGGAGGGTCGCAAGACGGGATGCTCCGATACAGGCAATATCGACCTGGTGATGAAGAGGTCCGAAGATTTTGGCCGGAGCTGGAGCCCATTGCAGGTGATCCGGGACGATGGGGAGAATGTCTGCGGAAACCCTGCTCCTGTGGTGGATGCAATCAACGGGACCATCCATTTGCTTTCCACCTGGAACCTTGGGGAGGACCATGAAAGTGAGATTATTGATGGAACCAGCAAGGATACAAGGCGGGTATTTGTCATGAGCTCAAGCGATGATGGATTAAGCTGGACAGAACCCTTTGAAATTACGGCCTCGGTCAAACCGGAGAACTGGACCTGGTATGCCACCGGTCCCTGCCATGGCATCCAGCTGAAACTGGGATCAGCCAAAGGCAGGCTGGTGATTCCCTGTGACCACATTGAAGCCGGTACCAAACGGTATTATTCCCATGTCATCTTCTCCGACGATCATGGGAAGAGCTGGACACTGGGTGGCAGCACCCCCCAGGATCAGGTGAATGAATGCACCGTGGCGGAATTGCCCGGCGGAAGACTGATCCTGAATATGCGGAACTACGACAGAAGCCAGAAGACCCGGAAGGTGGCATACAGCAATGATGGAGGAATCACCTGGGGGGCCTTAAGACCGGACACCACCCACATAGAACCCATTTGTCAGGCCAGCATGCTGTCGGTGTTCCTCAGGGACGGGCACAGGCTCTATTTCCTGAATCCGGCCCATGAACAAAAGCGCCTGAACATC
>CBDTYO010000577.1:0-2122 GCA_965364615.1 uncultured Bacteroidia bacterium | reverse complement strand
ACTCCGTATTCCACCTGGATCTGATGTTCATCAAGGTAAACCGAATATGCATAGGGTGTTATATGCTCTTGGTCGTAGCTGAATGCAACAACCGGCTCCCGTGCAGGATGCCCTCCCTGAATGGGACTGAGGTTGAATGCCGAGCTGCCCCTGTGACTGGTGACCACCAGGGGAAGTCCGTTCAGGAGCACATCCGTGAAGTCCCTGCGCTCCGGGTAAACTCTCAACATGCTGTTGGGAAGATGAATGGTTGGATAGGTGGGGACAAGCAAATGACTGATGTTTCCCATGTAGGGATTGACTTCATCCACAGGTTCTGCCATTTCTATGTTCGAATCATCCACCGGGGTGGAACATGATCCCACCATCAACAAGATCGCACCAAGTATTCCAAGCGAGGTTTTCATTAGCGTTGAGTTTATGTTTTTGGCTGACATGCAATTTGGCCTGAGTAGCTTTCCGGATTCCGTTCATTTCTTTTATGAATATAAGGTTAGGCATAGAAATAAAACATTAATAAATCCTTAATGGAGAAATCCTGGATCACCGGTAAAACAACCATCATGCAATTTACAGAGAATTGATACATATTCGTATCCTGTCAAAAACCCATTGAATCCGGCCATTGGTCCGCAACCAAAACGGTGCTCTCCGGAGGCTTGGACATGCCAAAAAGAAAGGGTTGGACTGGTAGGATCAAGAAGACCCTGCCTGGGCTTTTTGCTCCTGAGAAAAGTACCTGGGTTTTGCTTTCGTCCAGATAAGAATACCTATTCCTGCAAAAATAAACGGAAGGCTCAACAACTGCCCCATGTTAAAACCCATGCCCGCCTCAAAGGCGACCTGGTCATTCTTCACAAACTCGATGAGGAACCTGGCAACAAAAAGGGCGATCATGAAGAAACCAAACATGAAACCATCCCGTACCTCCAGGTTCCTTCTTTTATAAAAGACAAAGGATGCAATGAATATCAACAGGTAACTCAGTGCTTCGTATAATTGCGTGGGATGCCTTGGGACTGTGGGGAGTAACGCACCCGTGGCACTGTCATAAAGCCTGTCCCTGACAAATTCCACCCCCCAGGGCAATGAGGTGGGAAGGCCATAAATTTCCGAGTTGAAAAAATTCCCCATCCGGATAAAGACACTAGCCAAGGCCACCACAATGACCAGCCTGTCCATCAACCAGAGGAAAGGGATCTTGTATTTTCTGTAATACAGCCAGAGAGCGATTAGAATCCCAATGGCCCAGCCATGACTTGCCAGTCCCCCTTTCCAGATCTTCAGGATCTCCAGGGGATTCTTCAGAAAATACTCGGGTTCATAAAAAAAACAATGCCCGAGCCTTGCACCCACAATGGAAGCAATGGCAATATACACCAGGAGACTGTCGACCATCTCCGGGGTAAGTTTGTCTCCCCGAAGATATCGCTTGAAAATCAAGTATCCTATGAATAATGCCAATGCAACCATCAAACCATACCAACGTACACCGTGATTGCCGATGGTGAAAATCTCCGGATTAAAATCCCAGGTTATTGCGCTGAATACCATTTCATGGAGTGTTGAGGTGAAAATAAAACCAAAGCTAATTCAATATTCTGGTATTCACAGAACAGTACAGCTATTTCAACTGATTTGTGGTAACTTTATTAGCATCATGACGAAGCTATGGGCAATTCTTGGTCCGGGGGTTCTGATGATTTTATTTGTGGGCTGTAATGAACGATATTATCCTGAAGAGGATGATCTGAGAACTGGGACCCTGGTGATTAATGCGCACCTGACCAATGAGGTAGGTGAGCAGGTCATTGAAATCTCAAGATCCTCGGGATTGACCTATCCTTCCTTCGACCCGGTTTCCGGAAGTCTGGCAGAAGTGATACGCGAGGATGGGGAGTTCAGAGATTTCCAGGAATTCAGTCCGGGGTATTATAAGGCAGAATTGGATGAAGCATTCCTTCAGACAGGAGCCTCATTCATGCTTCATGTGTCCACGCCCGACGGGAACGAATATGCATCCGGTTTTGATATGCTGCGTCCCGTACCGGCCATCGATTCCATCTACTATCTGGTGGAAACCAACAGTTTTGCTTCGGCAGAAGATTTCATCAGCGGAATC
>CBDTYO010000576.1:0-2125 GCA_965364615.1 uncultured Bacteroidia bacterium | reverse complement strand
ACCATCACACTTTTCTGGTCGTCCATCAGCGCTTCCACCGCTGCGTAGCCCAATTTGCTTCCACTGACCCTGTCATAAGCAGAAGGGGTTCCCCCCCGCTGGATATGTCCCAGAACGGATACACGCACGTCGTAATTGCTGAAATCCTCTTTGACGCTCTCGGCAATGGCAAAGGCTCCCCCCGATTCATCGCCTTCAGCCACGATGATGATGTTGCTGGATTTTTTCCGCTTATTTCCTTTTTGCAGGTATTCTTTCAGGTGCCTGGCTTCTCCATGTACTTCCGGGATGAGTATGGCCTCTGCCCCGCAGGCAATTCCGCTGTTCAGGGCAATGAAACCGGCATCCCGGCCCATCACCTCCACGAAGAAAAGCCTTTCGTGGCTGCCGGCTGTATCCCGGATCTTATCCACGGCCTCCACCACCGTATTGAGGGCCGTATCATAGCCAATGGTATAATCGGTCCCGTATATGTCGTTGTCGATGGTCCCCGGAATACCGACGAAAGGAATATCATAATATTCATCGCAGAAGACCCTGGCCCCGGTCAGAGAACCATCCCCGCCTATCACCACAACGGCATCTATCTCTCTGGCCTTCAGGTTTTCATAGGCCAGCCTGCGTCCTTGCGGCTCCATGAACTCCTTGCTCCTGGCCGTTTTTAAAATGGTGCCTCCCCGGTCCAGGATATCACTTACGCTGTTGGCCTGCATCTCCACCATATCATTGTGGATCATCCCGTGGTAACCATGCCGGATCCCCACTACCTGCAGGCCATAGTAGATGGCAGTGCGGGTCACCCCCCTGATGGCTGAATTCATTCCGGGGGCATCCCCCCCTGAGGTAAGTACACCTATTCTTTTGATCTTTCCCATGTGAACAGCAGAATTAAGATCGCAAAATTAACAAAATACTATTTTGACAAAGTTAAGTTTTTCACCTTCTCCAGCACTGATTCCAGCTGCTGTCTGGAGGTGGAGGTAGCTCCACTGATGCCGATGGTGTTGTGCCCTTCAAGCCATTCTTTTTTTACCTCTTCTGCTCCGCTGATCCAATAGGTATTTGGATTAAGCACTTTGCAATACTCAAAAAGCATAAGGCCGTTGGAGGAATTCTTACCGCTCACAAACAACATGAGATCGTGCCTGGGAGCAAATTCCGAAAGTCCGGGTTTACGCTTCTTCATCTGTCCGCATATGGTGCAATTTGACCTGAATGACTGGCTGCTGAGTGTGCCGGATCCTTTCTTCAGGTGGGCTTTCAGGGCCTGTTCCACTTCCTTGAACAGGTAAGGGTCCATGGTGGTCTGTGAGAAGAGCCACACATTTTTCGAGGGATCGATCTTGGCCACGTCTTCCAGAGAACTGACCACCACTGCGTCACCGTTCACATGTCCAAGCAATCCAATGGTTTCGGGATGTTCAGCTTTCCCAAAGATCACCAGCTGATCACGTTGGTGATCCATTTTTTCATAGGCTTTATGAATCTTCTTCTGTAAACTGGCCACAATGGGACAGGTGCCATCGATGATCTCCACACCGTTGTCCCTGGCCGTCTGATAGGTTCCGGGTGGTTCGCCATGGGCCCTGAAGAGCACTTTCCCCGGTGGCAGACTGGTCAGGTCTTCATGTTTGATGGTCTTCAATCCCAGTGCCTGCAGACGTTTCACCTCGGCAGCATTGTGCACCATGTCGCCCAATCCATAGAGCACCTGCCCCTGGCGAAGATGGGTCTCGGCCGTCTTGATGACTTCCTCCACGCCGAAACAAAAACCTGCACCTGGATCTATGTCAATCTGAACCATCTGTTCCTGATGTGATTTTCTCATATTCCTCCCTGAACCAAAGCATCTGTTCTTCCAGGGTCATGCGGCTGTTGTCGAGCAAAAGGGCATCGTCTGCCTGTTTCAGGGGGCTGTCATTCCTGTTGGAATCGATGTGATCTCGTTTGGCCAGGTTGGCTTTCACCTGTTCAAAATCGGCTTCCATCCCCTTTTCAATCAGCTCCTTATATCGTCTTTCAGCCCTAACTTCCAGAGAAGCCGTAAGAAAGATCTTCAACTCTGCATCGGGGAACACCACAGTGCCTATGTCCCTGCCATCCATCACCACGCCTTTCCGCTCAC
>CBDTYO010000575.1:0-2128 GCA_965364615.1 uncultured Bacteroidia bacterium | reverse complement strand
CAATGCAGTTCCTGAGACTTCGAGCAACCTGGAATTTTCAATGCCTCCCTGAAGAACGTGGTCAATGGTGATCTGAGAGTCGGCACAATTATCCCGGTAATATACCAGGGGGAAGCGGTCGGGAGGCTCAATGCCCAGCACAACGGCCGAACTCCTGGCGCCTTCAATGACCGGGATATGCTCGGTAATGACCCCCTCCTCCTGTAAGAAGTTCAGAATAAAATCCCCCACCTTGTCCTTGCCCACCCCGGTGAGCAGGGCAGCTCTCAATCCCAGCCGGCTGCAGCCAACGGCAATATTCAGGGGAGAGCCCCCCACAAAGGCATGAAATCCAGGGATCTTTTCAAAGGGGGCCCCCACTTCCTGGGAGTACAGATCAATGGAAGATCGTCCATAGGTGATCACATCGTATTTCTTTGGCATGTTGCTCATGGGGTAGGTTTTCAGTTTGAAGGCTTGTTCATGTCAGCGGTGACCAGGGGAATTCTGGGATCGAGCCCCTTCCATGAATTATAGATCCACTTATGGTCCGGGTCGTCTGTGTTGGCCAGGGACTGGTCGCTTCCGGTCAGGAAATTCAGGTAATACACGTTGTAGCCATGACCCGCCACCACAGGGTGGTAGCCTTCAGGAACCAATACAACATCGTTGTTCCGTGCCACCGCAATTTCATCCAGGCTGCGGTCGTCGTTGTACACCTGTTGAATGGCAAAGCCCTGGGGTTTATCGATTTTATAGAAATAAGTCTCCTCCAGGCAGGCTTCTATTACCTGGCCCTGATCATCCACCTTTCTGGCATCATGTTTATGCGCCGGGAAAGAACTCCAGTTGCCGGAAGGAGTATATACTTCGACCGATACCAGCCGGTGGCAATCAAACCCAGGCTGAAGCAGGCTGTTGATCTGCCGGGTGGCATTGTCACCCCCCCGTATTTCAATGGCTGCTTCTTCCGGAGTCTTGAAACAGGCAGGATGGTCCTGGTCGGTCTCGCACCAACCATACGCCAGATCCAGCACCTCACTTTCGGCGGTCAATTCGAATTGCGTGTTTCTGGGGAGGTAAAGGGTATGGGCAATTCCACTGAAAACATCCTTTCTCCCATTGCGGGTTTCCCAGCTCCCCTTGTCCGATCTTACCGAATAATTGCCTCCTAGCAATATAATGGCGTATTCATTTTCTTCCGTGTTGGAGGACCACTTCTCGCCCCTCTTCATCAGCCTGGCCTGGAAATTCAAAAACTGCCACCCGGTTTCCTCCTTCAATATGCTCTGGTAGACTCCAAAGCCTGCTTCAGCCTTGGACAGAAGTGGGTATTTCGCATCTCTGATCATGTGATATTGTTTTTCGTGTTCCGATAATTTACAACTGCTACAGTTCCAGGAGCTTTTCCAGTTCTTTCATGCTGCCATAGACGACGGCCCCCAGTTGCTCAAAGGCTTTTTTCTTCGCCCCGTTCGCCAGGGCATACACCCTGAAACCGCCTGACAGGGCGGCATGTATCCCATGGGCGCTATCCTCTATCACCACGCACTCTTCAGGCTCAAATCCCATGCTCCTGGCCGCATAAAGGAAGATGCCAGGATCGGGTTTCCAACTATCTATATCATAGGAGCTGTAAATTCTGTTCTCAAAACTGTCAAGCAGATCGACCAGACCCAGGTTCAGTCGTATCTTCTCCGGGGGACCACTGGATGCCACGCAGAAAGGGACCCGTAACTTGTGGATGAGTTCCCGAACTCCATCGACTGGTTTGAGATCTCTCCTGAATGCCTCATAGGTTCTGGCCCTGAATTCCTTCTCAAAACCGGATGGCAAATCTCCGGCAATACGCTCCTGAATGAATTGCAGATTCTCTTTCATAGAGCTTCCGCTAAATTGCTCAAAAGCCGATGAGAAATCCAGTGCAAGGCCCAATTCCCCGGCCATTTCCTGAAATACCCTGGCGGAGATGGTTTCACTGTCGACCAACACCCCGTCGCTATCGAAAATTACGCATTTATACTCCATGGGATCAGCATTGCCTAAGTTAATCAATTGGAGTTGATCTGAAAAGGACAAACCCCACAATAAAAAAGGGATTACTCACTTCGTTCGTTTTCCCGGGGGGGATTACTCACTTCGTTCGTTT
>CBDTYO010000574.1:0-2138 GCA_965364615.1 uncultured Bacteroidia bacterium | reverse complement strand
TTGCTTGTACTGACATAATCTCTACTGTTTTATCTCTTTCTAGCTGTTTTTTATTGTCCCATGGAGGCGATTGTCTGGCTGAATGTCTGCTGGCTTTCAAGCCATGCCTGATATTCCTCCTCGCTTTCCACGATAATTTTCATCTGCATGTTGTAGTGGGACTTCCCACAAATCTTGTTGCATAACAGAATGTAATCAAATTCCCAGGGATCCGAATTCGGCTCCCCGTTTGCAGCCCGTTCAGCCCTTAAGGCGTTGGTCCGGGCAACTTTCTCGACGATTTCCGGCCGCAGCCTCATTTCTGCTGTTGTCACGGTTGGGGTAAAGGAAAATTCCGTGATCATTCCGGGGACACAGTTCATCTGAGCCCGGAAGTGAGGGAAATAGGCCGAGTGGAGCACATCCTGAGAACGGAATTTGAAATTAACCTTCCGCCCCACAGGCAGGTGCAGTTCCTTGACGATAACGTCATCCCCCGCATTCGGATCGGATTCATCCAGTCCGAGTACATTCGCCCGGTTGATGTCAATAAGCCGGACGTTGGCATCTCCCAATACATTGTCAGCCCCGCCGTACCGGGCAGTCCAGTTGAATTGCTGTGCGTAGAGCTCTACAATTAATGGATCGTCATCCTCGTTGATGTCCATAATATTCGTCCATGTATAAAGCCCCCAAAGGATGAGACCTGCCAGGACAATCACAGGAATGATGGTCCAGATGAACTCCAGACGATCGTTATCTGCATAAAAAAGAGCTTTCTTTCCTTTCTCACCCCGGTATTTGTAGGCGAAATAGTGGAGCAGTGCCTGGGTAAGGGTCTGCACCACAAATATAATAATCATCGAGGCCCATAACAAGGAGTCGTATTCACTCCCATGCGCTGAAGATGCCTCGGGAAGAATATACTTGCCGTACTTTGCGATACTGAATATGGTAATCCCGTAAATGAAGACGAGGAACGCAAACATCAGGTATCCATTGTACTTGTTGTCCTCATCCGTGGCTACTTCCGAATTCCCCGTTTTAGCTTTGGCCTGAGACAATTCAAAGATCTTGGTCATCTGCCAGATAGCGATGGCTACTAAAACTAAAACCGTGATCGTCAATAATGCTGTCATTGTGTGAACGGATATATTTCTCTATAGATTCTCTTAATAATGAAATTGCCGGCTTTCTTCGATATACGGATTCCGCGTCGGTTGCAGAGGCGCCTTTGTCAGGGCCCTGAAAATCCAGAAGATGAAGGCTCCCCCGAAAAAGAGCACCGCCCCGATCTCCGGCAGACCGATGTACCATTGATCTCCAACCGTTGCCGGCATTACCATGTTGAACACGTCGAGATAATGGCCTAAAAGTACAACGATACCCGTCATTATCACAAACCAGTTCAGTCGCTTGTAATCGCTGTTCATCAGAACGAGCAGCGGAAAAACGAAATTCATTACCACCATGCCCCAGAATGGCAGCGAATAGTTTTCAATCCTGGTGACAAAGTAGGTCACTTCCTCCGGGATGTTGGCATACCAGATCAGCATGAACTGCCCAAACCAGAGATAGGTCCAGAAAATACTGATGCCGAACATGAATTTGGCGAGGTCGTGGATGTGACTGTCATTCACATCCGGAAGATAGCCCCGGGATTTCAGGTAAATGGTGACCATGGCGATCACTGTGATTCCCGATACGAACATGCTGGCAAAAACATACCATCCGAAGAGCGTGCTGAACCAGTGTGGGTCGAGGCTCATGATCCAGTCCCAGGACATCATGGATTCGCTTACCAGGTAAAAGACCAGGAACCCGGCAGACCACCGGAAGTTTTTCTTAAAGTTGGCGTTGTCGTCAGCCGCATCCTGAGCCAGCGAAAGGCGTCGGGAGATTTCCCGGTAGGCGATCCAGCCACCCAGGAAAATTAAAGCCCTGACCAGGAAGAAGGTCGGATTCAGATATCCGGCCTTGCCCTGAAGCAATTCATCATGCGCGACGGTTTCGGCATCCATCCACACAAAAAGGTGGTTCATGTGCAGCACGGAAAGCACCAGGATGACAAACAGGATGATACCACCTGGAACAAGCCAGGCCGTGATACCTTCCATCACCCGGAATAACATGGGTGACCACCCTGCCTGGGAAGCGCG
>CBDTYO010000573.1:0-2168 GCA_965364615.1 uncultured Bacteroidia bacterium | reverse complement strand
AGATCAAAGAAAAGAATGTGCTGCTGGAACACCAGAAAGAGGAACTGGAAACCACCCAGCAACAACTGGTCCAGTCCGAAAAAATGGCCTCCATTGGTACCCTTACAGCAGGCATTGCCCACGAGATCAATAATCCGCTGAATTTTATTTCCGGGGGCCTCAACATTGTAAAAGATCTGGAAGGAAAGGTGAACTGGAGCGGATTGGAAGACGAAAAGAAGCGCTTTGACATGGCCACAAAAATGGCGATGGATGGCCTGGATCGTTCGGTGGATATCGTCAAGGCCTTGATGACTTTCTCTCACAGGGGAGGATCCAGGAAAGTGGAAACAGACCTGCACGAGATCATAGATAATACCCTGATGTTCCTGAGCTCAAAAATATCCGAGGACATCCAGATTATCAAACACTATCACCTGGACAGAAGGGTACCGGTATTTCCTGAAAAGATGCACCAGATCGTGATGAATATCCTCGACAATGCCCTGTACGCGGTCCACATGAACACCTCAGGCACCAAAAGCATCACCATTTCGACCAGGAAAAGGAAAGACAAAGTGGTACTGACTTTCGCCAACACAGGTCCATCGATCAAAGCGGAACACCTGGCCCAGTTGTTTGATCCCTTCTTTACCACCAAGGATCCGGGACAGGGTACCGGCCTTGGACTTTCCATCTGCTATACCCTGGTCTCGGAACATGGGGGGGAAATACGCGCTGATAATTCCTGGGACGGCGTCATATTTACTGTGGTCCTGCCCCAGAAGTAGCCCCCTTGATCAGGTGTTTGTTCACCTTTTCTTTAGCTCATAAGAAATTTTGCACTCTCCGCAAAGGTGTCAGGGTCCATTTCCACAAAGTAATTCCTGATCCCCTCCTCACTGGCGGCCTTGAAGAAATCTTCCCAGTCCACGATTCCCTGTCCAAGGGGAACCTGCTCTTCCTTCTCCGTGGAGTAGTCGGCCAGGTGAGCAGAAATGAAGCGTCCGGGATACTTGCGGATATAATCCTGGGCCTTGAATCCCTGCTCGATCACCGCCACCTGAAACTGCATTTTCACCAGGTCGGCATCCAGCTCTTCCATGAGCACCGGGTAAATCAGTTGACCGTCGATTTCGGCAAATTCGAATTGGTGGTTGTGGTATACCATCTGGATGCCTGCGGCTTTGGTTTTTTCTCCGATCTTGTTGAGATCCTGGGCAGCCTGCCGCCAGTCGTCCATGGTGGCACTCCTGAGATTGATGCTTGGCATGGACTGTGCCATCTGCTTCATGCCGATCTGGCTGGCCCACTCGATCCTGTCATCCAATGAGTCCCGAAGCTCCGGGCCGGTGAAATGAGAACTGCTGCAAACGAGACCCGCATCCTCGATGATCTTTTTCATTTCTGTCCCCGACATGTCGTTCAGGGGCTTGAAACCCGCCATGCTGTAGCCCAGCGGGGAGCACATCTCCACTTCTGAGTATCCCAGGGTTGCCATCTTTTTCAGGGTTCCGGGGAAATCCTCGATCAGCTCCTTGCGAATGGTCCAAACCTGGAAGCCAAAGGAGTTCGGTTTGGAAGCCGGAGCCGAAGCAAAAAGATCAAAGGGCATGGCAGAAAATACGGCCGTGGAGGCCACTGCAGCTCCGCTGGTTTTGATGAAATTTCTACGGGTGGTTTTCATGGTGTGTCTGATTGAATGAACGAAAGACACAAGATAGAAAAATCTTCTTTGCCCGGTGCCGGGGATTCCCCAAAATTATTCCAACATTTGCAGAAACAGCTCAAGGGAGGAAACACCATGTTCAAACATGCCATTGTCCGTCTGCCCGGCCCGGAGATGATTGGGGGGCTCCGTTCAGCCTCCCTGGGAAAACCGGACCATGAAAAAGCGATGGATCAACATGCCAGCTATGTGGAAACGCTCCGCAGCTGCGGCCTGGAAGTAAAAGTACTGGATGCCGATGCCCGTTTTCCCGACGGTTGCTTCGTGGAAGATGCGGCCCTCTGCACGCCGGTTTGTGCCATAGTCACCAATCCCGGAGCTCCTTCCAGGAATGCTGAAAAGCAATTGATGGAGCCGGTTCTCAGGGCATATTACAAGCAGGTGGAATCCATCAGCTCCCCCGGAACCCTGGAGGGAGGAGATGTGATGATGGTGGGAAATCATTATTATATCGGAATTT
>CBDTYO010000572.1:0-2168 GCA_965364615.1 uncultured Bacteroidia bacterium | reverse complement strand
AGTATGTCGCCCATCGAGGAGAGGTTTGTGGACCGTTTAAAGGGGACCCTGAGCTCGGGCTTCAGCTATGCCAAGGCCACGGATCTGATGCAGGTGAATCTGAATGGACAGGTCACCTACCTGGCCAACAAGAACCAACTGGAACTATCTTACGACGGAAATTTTACCCGCCAGGACACCCTGGCCTCCAACCAGAATCAGAATGGGGGAGCAAATTTCAAACGTTTGCTCCAGCGCAACTGGTTTCTGGTCTCCAACCTGAATTTTGAAACCAACTCGGAGCTTCAACTGGATCTGCGAACCAGTTTTGGGGCAGGAGGGGGAAAGTACCTCATTCATTCCAATAAGACCCTGCTATATCTGGCAGCTGGCTTCCAGGGAAACAGAGAAGCAGCCAAAGGCAACCTTCAATACAACATGGAAGGGGTGGTGGTCGCCAATTACTCGGTATATATCTATGATTTTCCAGAGGTATCCTTCAACCTGTCCGGAGATATCCTGCCCAGTCTGACCGATCCCGGAAGGGTAAGGACCACCCTTGATTCAAACCTGAAATGGGAGGTGTTCAATGATTTTTATCTGAAGTGGACTTTTTATTACACCTACGACAGCAAGCCGCTTTCGGAAGGTGCGGCCAAGAATGACTGGGCGATCACCCTGTTGGGGGTGGAGTATAAGCTATAACTCTGACCCCTTTGAACATTTTCCGGCATCCCTGGTCTTAATGTCATTACAAAATTCCAAAACACATGAAAAAAGTATCCTTAATCATTATGACGCTTCTTGTTCCATTGTTCGGAATGGCACAAAAAAACGACAAACCCAATATCCTGGTGATATGGGGCGACGATATCGGCACTTGGAACATCAGCCACAACAACCGTGGGATGATGGGCTACCAAACCCCGAATATTGACCGCATCGCCCGGGAAGGTGTTGGCTTTACCGACTATTACGCCCAACAAAGCTGTACCGCTGGCCGTGCCGCTTTTCTAAGTGGTTCTGTACCTGTCCGTTCCGGAATGACCAAGGTGGGTCTGCCCGGTGCCAAGGAGGGCTGGCAAAAAACCGATGTAACCATTGCCACAGTGCTCAAGGCCCAGGGCTATGCCACGGGGCAATTTGGAAAAAACCACCAGGGAGATCTGGATGAGCATCTTCCAACCATGCATGGTTTTGACGAGTTTTTCGGAAGCCTGTATCATTTGAATGCTGAGGAGGAGCCCGAGCACAGGGATTATCCGCGCGATATGGTCCTGGCAGACGGTAGGACCTTCCTGGAAACTTTTGGTCCCCGGGGAGTTCTGAAAACCAAAGCAGATGGCAAGGGGGGGCAGACCGTGGAGAACATGGGTCCTCTAACGAAGAAACGCATGGAAACCATCGATGATGAAACCGTTGCGGCCGCCAAGGAATTTATTCGGCGTCAGGATAAATCCGGTGAACCTTTCTTTGTATGGTGGAATGGAACACGCATGCATTTCAGAACCCACGTGAAGGAGGAGCATATCGGGATCAGTGGCCAGGATGAGTACGGCGACGGGATGGTTGAACATGACATGCATGTGGGAGAACTGCTGGATCTTCTTGACGAACTGGGTATTGCCAATAATACCATCGTGATGTACTCCACCGATAACGGCCCTCATTTCAATACATGGCCCGATGCAGGGACCACCCCGTTTCGCTCGGAGAAAAATTCGAACTGGGAGGGAGCTTACAGGGTTCCCACCTTTGTCAGATGGCCCGGACATTTCCCCGAAGGAGTGATCCTGAACGGGATTGTTTCTCATGAAGACTGGTTGCCTACTTTCGCTGCAGCAGCCGGTGATTCGGATGTAAAAGAGAGGTTATTGGAAGGGACAGAAATCAATGGCCGGGAATATCGGAATCACATCGACGGTTACAATATGTTGGACTATTTTTCTGGAAAAACAGACTTGTCGCCCCGAAGGGAATTCTGGTATGTAAATGATGATGGCCAGGTGGTTGCAGCCCGCTACGATGACTGGAAAGTTGTGTTCCTGGAAAACCGTGGGCAGGCCTTTGGTGTATGGCGGGAGCCCTTTGTAGAGCTGCGTGTCCCACTCCTGTTTAATCTGCGGAGGGACCCCTTTGAAAAAGCACAACACAATTCGAATACCTATTACGACTGGCTCATTGATCAT
>CBDTYO010000571.1:0-2181 GCA_965364615.1 uncultured Bacteroidia bacterium | reverse complement strand
TGAGGGTATTCAACCGGGTAAAGTTCACGATCAGGCCCGGACCGAAGGCATTGTCATAATGCAGGGCCAGTTTGAGGGAGGAGTCCGCTTTTTCCTTAATCCTGAATATCAGTCGTTTACCCTCATCCATGTCCTCAAAGTAATATTCTATTTTTTCAAAGAACAGGGTTCCGAACAATTTGTCGATCCCTTCATTCAAAATATCCGGGGTGATCCATGCTCCGGTTTCAATGCCCGACCTGGCGATCATGAAACGGGTCAGGGCAGGGCTTGCTCCCAGTACCCGGATCTCTTTCACCAGCAGGGAATCATTTCGGGGCAATTGCCTTCTTGCAGGCGGAGCTCCCAGGTTGTTCACTGAATCTGCCAAAGCCCTTAAGAGATCAATCTGGTCCCTGGCAGCCTTTTCTCCCCGCTTCATGATCTCCACTCCACTGGTAAAATCAGAAGGCCCAAAGTCTTCCAGATCTGGCACGATCATATAATCGACCAGGGGGATCTGTGAGGCCACATCGTGGGCACCTGATAAGAGGGAAGTGCGCGTGATGACGCTGGTAAGGGAGCGAAGCTGTTCCGGTTTCATCTCCCGGTCGAAACCCACATACACCCCGATGATGATATCGGCCCCCATATCGATGGCCTCCTGAACCGGAAAGTTCCGCATCACTCCCCCATCCACCAGAATATGGGTGGAATCCCTGACCACGGCCGTAAACACACTGGGAATGGCCATGCTGGCCCGCATGGCAGAGGATAGATCGCCCGAATTCATTTCTACCTTTTCCCCTTTGAGTATATCTGTTCCAATGCAGATAAATGGGTAAGGAAAATCCTGAAAATCATTCACCCCTGCCTGCCTCCAGGAAAGTTCCGAAAAAAGTTCTGAAAGCTTCTGCCCCTCTATGAGTCCGGCTGGAAGCTCTGGTCTGCCATCATATACAGGCATCTCCAGCAAAAAACGTTGATATTCATGTTTCCTGCGCATGATCACCTGGTTGGAGGGGATCTCGTTGGTGAGGACCTTCCCCCAGTCGATGGTTTCAATAATCTCGGAGATCTCACTGGCAGAATAGCCAATGGAATAGAGCCCGCCCATGATGCTCCCCATGGAGGTTCCTGTGATGAAATCCGGCTCCAGGCCCACTTCTTCCAGCACCTTAAGCACCCCCACATGGGCCATCCCCTTTGCACCTCCACCACTAAACACATACCCGATTTTTGGGCGGGAAGAGGAATGTGTTTGTGCCGGAAGAGCCCCGGACAGGAAAAAACATGTCCACAAAAACAGGATTGCACGGAGCATTGTACCGGGCATACTAAAGCTTTTCTTTCTTGCCATAGGTAGTATGAATGCAGAAGTAGTAAGAATGTTCAATCAGGGCGAAACTTTAAGACTTCTTCGACCAGTTGTCCCGCAGGGTCACCGTGCGGTTGAACACCAGTTTTTCGGGGGTGGTGTCAGGGTCCACATTGAAATACCCGAGCCTCTGGAACTGGAAATGATCCAGGGGCCTGGCATTTGCCAGGGAAGGCTCAACATACCCGGTGATCACCTTCAGGGAATCGGGATTCAGGAAATCCACCGGACTCTTGTCCTTGTGACCGGCCGGATCGGGATCACTGAAAAGCCTGTCGTAGAGCCTGACCTCTGCTTCGATGGCATGCCTTGCAGAGACCCAGTGGAGGGTTCCTTTGACCTTGCGGTCCGCTTCGGGCCCCCCGCTGCGGGTAGCTTCATCATAGGTACAGTAGACCTCTGTCACTTCTCCGTTAGAATCTTTTTTAAAGTCCTCGCACTTGATGATGTAAGCCGATTTCAAGCGCACCTCTCGTCCGGGACCCAGCCGGAAGAACTTTTTCGGGGGATCTTCCAGAAAGTCCTCTTTCTCAATGTATATCTCCCTGGAAAAAGGAATGGTGCGGCTGCCCATGGAGCTATCCTCCGGATTGTTGATGGTCTCCATCTCCTCCTCCTTGTCTTCCGGATAATTGGTGATGATCACTTTCAGCGGATTGAGCACGGCCATGACCCTCGGCGCTCTCTTATTGAGGTCTTCCCTGACTGCATACTCCAGCAATCCCACATCGTTCTGGGCCATCACCTTGGTATAGCCAATGCTGTCATTGAAATTGCGGATCGCTTCGGGGGTATATCCCCTGCGGCGCAATCCGGTGAGGGTG
>CBDTYO010000570.1:0-2182 GCA_965364615.1 uncultured Bacteroidia bacterium | reverse complement strand
TGCCCATGGTTAACAGACTGGTGCATCGTTCTCTGGACTTCCATTACCTGTCGAACTACCCCCTTTTATTGCTGATCCTGGGAGCCGGATTGCTCACGGGTTTGCTATCGGGGAGTTATCCGGCCTGGTTGATAGCCAGGTCCCAGCCCAGTGAATTCCTGCAACAGCAGATCTCCCGGGGAAATAAAAATCCATTGCTCAGGAAAACACTCATAGGTATTCAGTTCTTCATTTCCACGGCCCTGATCATCGGGACCCTGGGAGTCCTCAGGCAAGCCAATTTCATGATGCATAAGGATTTGGGCTATAATCCGGAAGGCGTGCTGAGGGTTGAGTTTGCCGATACCTCCATGGTGAGGATTGAACGCCTGCAGGAGATCCTGTCGGGGTATCCGGATATTGTGGGTTCCACGGTGCATGATTACGAAGTATGTGCTTCCACCAACTGGACCAGGGTCTCCTGGGACGGCGCCCAGGAAGATGAGTTTATCCGGATGAATGTAAACTACACCGATCACCATTATCTGGATGTTTACCAGATGAGGCTGAAGGAAGGGGAAGGCTTTACCGGGAAGCAACAGGGAACCGAGGCTGAAGGCAACCGGGTCATCCTCAACCAGGCAGCGCTCTCCCGCATTGGAATGGAAGATCCCATAGGGAAAAAACTGCGGTATGGTGGCGATTACCGGGGAGGTGTGGCGGGTAATCAGGCCACCATCGTGGGAATCATTGATGATTTTCATTTCCTGTCGGTCCACAATACCATCACCCCGCTGATGCTCAGGCTTTACAATGAAGCACAAACCGGACGGAGTTTGTCTGTTCGATTCAATACTTCCGATGTGGCCGGAATCAGGGATTATATACAGGAACAGTTCCTGGCCATATTCCCCAACCAGGCTTTTGATTATGAGTTTGTGGATGAATTTCATGAGGCCATGTATGAACAGGAGCGTCTTTTGTCAAGGATCGTGCTCTATATTGCCATCATTGTTAATGTCATAGCCGCACTGGGACTGTATGGCTTAATTGCCTACACCACTTCGCTCAGAACGCGGGAGGTGGGCCTGAGAAAGGTGCTGGGAGCCAATTTTGTCCTTATCTCCAAGTTGTTCTCCCGGGAATTCATTCTGCTGGTGATCATAGCCAATCTGGTTTCCTGGCCTGCCGTATACTTTGTGAGCCGGCAATGGCTGCAATCCTTCCCATATAAAGTGCAGCCAGCCATATGGCCCTACCTGGTTGCATTTTTGCTCACGCTGGTGGTGGCTTATGGCAGCATGCTTTTCCATACCTACCGTGCCTCGCAGATCAATCCGGCTGAAAGCCTCAGGTATGAATAGTCTGCAACAAATCGACCTCTGAGAATAAAAGGGAAGAATCCGGGGGATTATCGTGAACTGATGGGCTAATATTGCTATCTTGAACAGATCAGCCATATTATGCCTATTGCCATGCGTTTACTTTGTTTGCTTGCATTTCTCACAGTACTCTGGTCATGCAGTCAGGAACAGCATCCTCCCAATATCCTTTTGATCGTGGTGGACGATCTGGGGTATTCCGACCTGCATTGTTATGGAAACAAGTGGGTGGAAACCCCTAACATCGACCAACTTGCCTCTGAAGGGGTCCGCTTTACCCAGGCTTATGCATCCTGCACGGTGTGCTCCCCCACCAGGGCGTCCCTGATGACGGGACGAAATCCGGTGGCGGTGAATATCACCGACTGGATCCCTGGACACCAGGATTCCAGGGGAGGTCCCGGTCCGCAGGATATGTTTGTGGTGCCCCGTTTCAACCAGCAATTGCCGCTCAAGGAGATCACCCTGGCCGAAATCCTTTCAGAGGCAGGATATGCTTCAGCATCCATTGGGAAATGGCACCTGGGAGGCAAAGGATTTCTGCCCACAGACCAGGGCTTTGATGTGAACGTGGCAGGATACAGCAAGGGCAGTCCCCCCTCCTACTACTATCCCTATACCCGGGAGGGCCGGGAGGACATCATTACCCCTCTGCCACTTACAGGCGACAGCCTCTATTTGACCGACCGGCTAACCAACGAGGCCATCGACCATATGGCCGATCCGGACCGCTGGAAGCTCGTCGGGCTGGAAACGGTCGACGGCTCGGTCCTGCCCAACGGCGCCTATGCGGTCGCCGAGGGCATGAATGCCAACGGGCA
>CBDTYO010000569.1:0-2212 GCA_965364615.1 uncultured Bacteroidia bacterium | reverse complement strand
CGCCGTTGTCACTGGTGAAGAAAACCACCGTATTTTCTTCAATTCCTTTGGTTTTTAAAAGCGCCATGATGGTCCCTATGTCTCTGTCCATGAGGGTCACCATGGCCGCATAGATCTTCTGGTTCTGCGACCAGGGCTCTTCGCTGTAAGGGGCATCGTCCGGGATCTGGTATTTCCCATGGGGCAGGGTATAGGCCAGGTACAGAAAAAAGGGATTGGATGCCTGGTCCTCAATGAATTTCAAAGCCTTTTCAGTGAAGAGATGATGGCTGTAATCGTTCTGGGCATCCTGGTTATCCAGGAGAACCTTATTCTCGTTTTCCCAGAGGTAGGGCGGGTAGTACTCGTGTGCATTCCGCTGGTCCAGGTACCCATAGGAGTAATCAAATCCCTGGCTGTTCGGTCCCCCCTCCGAACCGGGTCCGCCAAGGCCCCACTTCCCGATCATACCGGTCACATATCCGGCCTTCTTCAACAGTTCGGCCACTGTCACGGTGGTGTCAGGTATGGGCAGGTTGCCTTCCGTGGTCATGGCGAAATTGCCTTTGATATAGGCCTGTCCCGTATGCATGCCTGTCATGAGCGATCCCCTGGAGGGCGCACAGACTGTGCTGCCGGCATAGTGCTGCGTAAAGCGGATGCCCTCATCCGCCATCCTGTCAAGGTTCGGGGTCCTGATCCATGCACTTCCGTACGATCCCAGATCTCCATAGCCCATGTCATCGGCCATGATGTATATGATGTTGGGTTTGTCCGATGCCTGGACAGAAGGCTTTTGACAAGCCTGGGCGGCAGCAAGGCATAGCAGCACAGACATTCCAAAGGGAATCAGGTATTTCATTTCAGTACGTATTGCAAGGATTTCAGAAATAATCAGGCAGGAAAAGAAACACACCAGCCATGCGCTGGTGTGTTTCTCACACCAAGCTAGTATCCCGGATTTTCAACCAGTTCGGGATTGTCAGCCACTCTTGTAACTCCAAGGGGCAAATAGTAATGCCTTTCCTGGAAAGTCCTGGAGGACGGGTCCCCATTTTTATAGGCAAAGTCGTATTTGTCCTCGTTGAAATAATAGGTAAATTCAAGGCCCTTGGTCCTCAATCCGTCCAGTTTCTCCTGGGCGATGCGCCACCTCCTGAGATCCCAGTAACGGTTTTCCTCGAAGGCCAGTTCGACGGTGCGCTCATGGCGGATGGCTTCTTCGGTAATGGCTCCCAGCAGCGGCATTCCTGCCCTTTCCCGGATCATATTGAGCTTGTCCAGGGCTTCGCCTGTCTGTCCCAGGTAAAATGCAGCCTCTGCATAATTCAGGAGGATCTCCCCGTACCTGTATACCATGTAATCCTCATCGGAAGTCTCGCGCAGGGGTCCAATTTCACTTTCATCCATCCGTTTGCGGACCAGGAAACCCGTGTTGACGGTGTTTCGGTTGGCCGCCTTGGCAGGCCAGTTATCGGGTCCCACGGTACCTGAGGTTATCGTATCGGTGCCCACCACCGTTCTTTTGTGGAAATGGACTTTTCCTCCCTGCCAGTCACTTTCCGGGAAGAAGAAGGTGGCCACAAAACGCGGATCACGATTCCTAAATACGCTGTCTATGTCGAACAGGTGAACCGCATCCACCAGCGCGGGATCCAGGGCACCCGGACTCCCGTCCAGGTATTCGAATTCATCGATCAGGTTGATAAAGGGACAGAAGTTGGAGCCCCAGGTCTGCCTGAACTCAAAGGGAACTGCTCCCACATTCCAGCTTTGTCCTTTGCCCATGGCCGGATCATAGACCTCCACAAAGATCTTTTCCGTATTGGATTCGTCCACAAACAGTTGGGCAAAATTCTCCGCCGGATCAGCAGGGATCTTGTTGTAGAGACTGTATTTTCCCGAATTAATGATCGCTTCCGACGCATCAAAGGAGGCCTGCCAGTAGGCATTGGCCTCGCCAGCAGGAATTCCCAGGAGGCCATTCAATTGCTGGGTTCCATCAAATTCAGCCACACTGGCTGCGAACATCATGGCCTGACTTTTCAATGCATAGGCGGTATACATATTAACCCGGCCATCTTCGGTGTCCTCAGCCAGGATGGGGATAATGGCATCCATTTCGCTGGCGATGAAATCGTATACCTCCTTCTCCGAATTCCTGGGTACATTCAGTTCCTCGGCCGGGGCATTCACATCCTGTGGTTCTGTAAGAATGGGCACCCCTCCAAAG
>CBDTYO010000568.1:0-2212 GCA_965364615.1 uncultured Bacteroidia bacterium | reverse complement strand
GACCTGAATACGGCCAACATCATCCGAAAGCGGAATGCCTTTACCAAAACCTATGTGAAGGGATCCCGGGAAGATTCTTACATGACCCTGTCCAAAATGTTTGAGCCCATAGCCTATGACATGGTAGTTAACGATTTGAAGGTGATCGAATTGAGGGGCTTGTGGGATCTGGAGAATGGTTTCATGGGAGGTCCTTTCATCAGTCATTCGGTCTATGATGCCAAGCGCAAGCGTATTGTGACTGTGGACGGGTATGTATATCATCCCAACCAGAAAAAGCGTGTCAAGCTGAGGCAGCTTGAGGCCATCATCTATTCCCTGGAGATCATCTGAAAATAAGCACCTGCCGTGGATTGGGTCAGGGCACGGAAGTCATGGTTTCCCATGCAGAACAATCATATCCTTTGGTGGAATAAAGGAAGGCTGTGCCAGGTTCCTCATTGCCTGGCTTAGCCTGCATAAAAGAGGTTGGGCTTTTCGAACTCAAACAGGGTGGGATAGTCCTCATCGAACTTCTTGAGTATCTCCGTCATGATAATCTCTCTCATGAACTTGGATTTGTTCGTGATTTTGTACTTCTCACAATAGAGGTTTAAGGCTTCCTGCTCTCTTTGGTTGAATAGTATGGAGCTTCTTTTAGTCCTTCTGAGTTTCTCGCTGTTGTTCTGATCCACCTGTCGTCAGTTCATTTGGTTTGGCCAAAAGTAAGCAAAGAGCGATATAAAGAGCCATTTCACATGGCTTGAAGAATCAACAAGTTCCTAACACATCGAAAATATATGAAAATATATGAGAGTAAAAAAGACTATAAATATTATATAAATACACTGTATATGAATATAGAAGGGATATATATAGATAGTAAATATGTATGTAAATAGGGGTGGTTCTGTCCCTGTTTTGTGGATGAGCTTAGGATTTGTGCTGGATGATGAGGCATGCAATGGAACAGGAAACCTGAACCTAATGCATTCAGGATTTGCATGCATCAATGAACTACCAGCTTATTTGTCTGGACATGGGCCCCGGATATGGCCTGAAGCAAATATATCCCCGGATCAAGGGAGCTGAGATCCAGGCTGAGTGGATTCTCGCCACTCAGGGTACCGTTGAGCAACTCGCGACCAGCCATATCCAGGATGTGGTAGTGTAATCCGCTGGCAGTAAGCGATTCAATCGTCAGGCTGGTATGAGCCGGATTGGGGAAAAACTGAAAAAGCGGTGGAGCAGAGCGAAATTGACGGACAGCCGAAGGGGAGCTTTGGTCCAGTTTTAGCCTGAAGAGGGTTCGTTTGTTGTACCAGGCGTTAAAAATGAGATAATCTCCAGCCAACCCAAATCCGCCGGGATCTGATCCTTGATTGCTACTCGGCCAGACATCTGCGGTCATTTTTGTCCCTTCTGTTGTTCCATCTGTCTGCCAGAGTTCAGTTCCGTGGATGCCATCATCAGCTGCAAAGTAGAGCAGATCCTTTGTGACAATGAAACCATGCGGATAAGCGTGATACGGAACTTCCCCAGGTTCTTCATTGATATTCTTTAGCATGAAGGTGCCTTCTTCAGTTCCATCTGAGATCCAGGGCTCCTCGCCATGTAACCCGTCATTGGCGCTGAAAATGAGTTTCCCTTGAAATTCAATCAACTGACTGGGAAAAGAACTCTTATTGATTCCCGGCGCTATGTCCTTCACAAACCTCAGGGTGGCGGAAGGGATGCCATATGACCACAGTTCTGCTCCATGGTCAGGATCCGATGCCCTGAAAAAAAGCATGGAGTCCACCTTTGTAATATGATATATATCAGATCCCTGAGGGCCGGGATAGATTTCTCCCGCCAGGGTGATATCAGATACATCTCCGGTGCTTGCCGATAATTCCCCCCCCATATTCTCAAAATCAGAAACGAAGTAGAGGTGGTCCTCCGTGGCCATCAACTCCCGGACAAGATTCCCCCCCAGCTGGAGTACCGTGCCATACAATCCCTGGGTCAAATACAGTGTGGTGCCGGTGCTTTCACAATCCTCTGCTATAAATATGAGGGACCCGTTGAAGTCGGTGAGATCATGCGGGTAGGATATTTGATCGTCGCAGATATCCTGCACCATGTGCGTGTGATCAGTGTCACCATCGGTCACCCACAGTTCCGTAAACACCTGCGGCCTGGAGGTTCTGAAATAGAGAAGCCCTCCGGAAGCCGTCAGCATATGGTATTG
>CBDTYO010000567.1:0-2218 GCA_965364615.1 uncultured Bacteroidia bacterium | reverse complement strand
CCCCCGGCCGTATTCCCGATCAGGTACACCACCTGATCGATCCCAACCCCTTCCAGTCCCAGGCAATTCCCGGGTTTCGCAAGAAAAAGGAGCATCGGGACCAGCAAAGGGTATATTTGTCGGAGATGCATTCAGGGGCACTTTGGAGTCTTCAATTTACGAAAAAAAGCCATCCGCCTGCCCTAAAATCCCATCTGTTCCAAAATACGTAACTTGTGGTTTATGAGCTATGTTTTCCCGGGAGATTTGTGGCTTACCCAGTTTCTTCAGCAATGGGGGGATGGACTTGCCCCCTTGATGAAGTTTTTTACCTGGGTGGGATATCCCCAGGCCTATATGGTCATCATCGCCATCATATACTGGTCTTTTGACAGAAAACTGGGTTTGCGGCTGGCAGTTTTCCTCACCATGGTGGCCTCCCTGAACAGCATCCTGAAGCAGGCATTTCATGCCCCCAGGCCCTACTGGCTGGATCCGGAGATTGAAGCCATCCTGCCATCCAATGGATTCGGCATGCCTTCCGGGCATGCACAGGCTTCAACTGTCTGGCTGTATGCCGCTCTCCACCTGAAAAAGCACCGGTTCTGGATCCTGGCGGCGGGGATCGCATTTATGGTGGGTGTATCGAGGATATTCCTGGGGGTGCACCTCCCCAGCCAGGTGATCCTGGGATGGGTGACCGGAATCCTGGCCATTGTGCTTTTTTCTGTGTACGAAGCAAGGGTTCTCACCTGGTTCCTGAGCCGAAGATTCACCCTTCAGCTGCTGGGGATCTTCGGATGCTCCCTGCTGATGCTTTTACTGGGGTGGCTATTTCTCAGGCTTGCCAGGGATTGGGAGATGCCGCTGGAATGGATCCGGAACTCGGCCGATGACCTTGCCGGCAGGAATGAATCCATTCTGTCCTCTGCAGGCCTTGGCGCCGTGGCCGGGAACTCCGGGGGATTCCTGGGAACCGCCCTCGGCGCCTTGCTTATGCACAGGAAGGGAGGATTTGACACAGGGGGAATGGCATGGAAACGCATACTCAGAACGCTATCCGGTTTGGGGGTGCTCACCGCCATTTACGGGATCTTTGCCTGGGTTTCCCCTGATCAGGGAGAAGCACTGCTTTATGCAGTCTGGCGTTTCGGCGGCTTCTTTCTGATCGCTTTCTCAGCGATCTATCTGCTGCCCATGTTGTTTCGAACGCTCAATCTCAGCTCCTAGTCGGGATCGAAATAGAATCCCAGATTCAGGAAGTGGTGCATTCCTTTGCCATGCACATCTTTGCCCACGGAGATGGATATGGGACCCAAAGGGGACATGTATCCCACGCTGACTCCGAATCCCAGGAGATAGTTTCTGCCTCCCATGCTGTAAATGGATTCTTTCATGGCCGGAATCAGCCAGCCGAAGGGCAGATAGGCATGGTAGAATTGTCCCACAGCCTGCAGGTAGACCTGTCTTCCAATTCTGTACTGGAAGGTCAACTCTCCTGCAAACAGGTGTTCGGAATGGTATTTCTGTAGTTCTGCGCCCCAGAAGGGGTAAAAATTGGGCATCAATTTCCGGTATCCTCCCATGTAGTTCATATCCAGTATGCCGGAGCTTAGTTCCAGGGAATCGATGGATTCCCGGATGTGGATATTGAAATCGAAGACTGCTTTCAGGTTCAGGCTGGAACGCTCGGTCAAGGGCACGACCCAATGGCTCAGGAAAGAAGGAGATACACTGGCAGGAGCTCTTTGACTAAGCAATGTCGGGGCAGCCGGATCGTCCGGTTCCACTTCCATTTGGAGATGGATCGTGGACATATACTTCAGAGCAGCCCTGAAATGGCTGCCGTGGGTGGGATAGTACCACCTGTCCAGATCGTTGTATTCAAAGTTCAATTCGATCTGGTCGGCCTGGTAGTTCAGTTTGTTGAAAGAGTAATCCTCCTGGGATACGATGTCGGGTTTGAGCACGGCGCGTTCATGGGTATAAAGCAGGCGGAGAATGCGATTGGTCCTGGAAGAAGATTGGAAACCGGCGTAATAGCGGTTTAAATTTGTTTCATACAGGGCAGATTTTTTTCCATTCTCCACCAGGGGGATCCCGATGTTCCTGTGCAGGTAGCCGGTAATGAACGACTGGTTTTGCCGGTCCCCGAAATATTTCAGATAAGCACTAAGGTAACCATGAATCCGAACTATCTCGATTTCGAACAGCCGATCGCCGAGCTAGAAGCCAAGAT
>CBDTYO010000566.1:0-2234 GCA_965364615.1 uncultured Bacteroidia bacterium | reverse complement strand
CCCTTTTCCATATCCGATGTGACCATCCCTGTCGGGTATTATAGCAACGAAGAACTCCAACTGGTGGTCATCACCAATCCAAATAACGCCTTTTCCCTGAGTACCCGCACCTTCATAGGAGGGTATTTCGATGGTAAGCGGATTAGCAACAGCGGTACGGCTCAGTGGCGCATCGGGGATAAGTTCGTATCCTCCCTTACCTTTTCCCAGAATGCCCTCAGGCTCGGCAACGGGGATGTGGATGCGCTGGTCGGGGGGCTGCGCCTGTCGTATTCCTTTACCCCGCGGATCTATATTCAAAGCCTGATCCAGCGAAACAACATTTCTAATATCACTTCAGCAAACGTCCGGTTCGCATGGCTCCAAAATGCCAATACGGGCCTTTTTGTGGTCGTCAATGTGGTGAAGGATTATGATCTGATAGACGGGTTGAACAACCAGGTCTTCACGATCAAATACACCCACCGCTTCGACCTGCTCAAATAACCTTACCTGATTTTGATCGATACCTAGCGCTTGAAGCGTCTCAGGCCCACCGTTTTTTTGCGGGTGTTGATAAAGTACACGCCTGTAAGCAGGATACCGGCAGCCAGCATGGACTGGAGGGGAATGGGCTCCTGCAGGAAATACCACCCGAGGAACATGGCCACTATGGGGTTAACATAGGTGTTCGTGGCTACCTTTTCCGGGGAGACTACCTTGAGGAGGTAATTGAAGGAGGTAAAGGCCACTATGCTGCCAAATAGGATCAACAGCCCCATGGCCCAGAACGTGCCGGGCTCCCAGGCGTTCAGGGGTACCCATGGTTCCCCGACGGCAACACTCATGCCCCAGAGCAGTACGCCCCCGCTCAGCATCTGATACCCGGTATTGACAAAGTAATTGGGGGGCAGGTCGGCCTTGCCCACAAAAAGGCTTCCGTAGGCCCATGCGAGCATGGCCGCGAAGATCATGCCGATTCCGGCCGGGGCATATTCATGAGTGACTACAGCATCCTGGTTGATCAAAAGGTAGATCCCAATGATCCCGAGCCCGACACCTACCAGCGACATGGGCTGGATCTTCTTGCCCTGGAGGATCCACATCATGAGCAGGATCACCAGGGGCTGTGCAGAAATTTCAAGGGCGGCGAAATTACTATCCACATATTTCAGGGCCCACACCACCATCCCATTCCCAAAGCTCAGGAAGAGAAACCCGGCCAGGACGGTATTTAAGAATTGCCTCCGGCTGATCCGGATGCTTTTTCCCATCAGGAGCGCTATAGCGAAGATAAGCAGGCCGGCCACCACAAAGCGGACCCCTGCCAGCATGAACGGAGACAGCTGGGCCACCGCCATCTTGTTGAGCAGATAGGTGGAGCCCCAGATCACGTAAATGGCAAAAAATGCCGCAATGATCAATGGAAGCTGTGAGCGGTTTTGCATACCGCAATATTAGGCTATTTCAAGTCAATACGGAATAGAAAACGGGCCCACGGATCATAATAACCCTGCAACCAGGAACCCGATATAAGTCCCGAGGGCATTCCCCAAAGAACCGATGAGGATGGCTGGCAGAATGAGCTCATTGCGGCCGAAATTCTTTGCAAGGGCCATGGCCGTTGTCCCCCCTCCAATATTGGCCTGGGAGGCAATGGCTGCCATCTCCCAGTCGTATCGGAGCAGATAGGTTCCCAGAAACAGGAGAACGCCGTGACTCAGAACTGTAATGATCACGAAACCCAGCAGAAGCAGGGAGAGCTTTCCGGCAGCTCCAAGCGCCTGGAAATCACAATAGGCCCCCACCACTGCCAGGAACAGGTAAATCCCCCAGCTGCCCAGAAACATATTTCCTTTCTGCCGGTGAAGTAAAGGGATCTGTGCCAGAAGAATGGCAAGGGTTGTGAGTACGATCATGAAAGGCACCTCCCACCCGGCCTGAAGGAGCGATTCAGTGATCCAGTCGGTCAGCAGCAGGGCCAATCCGCTGAGCCCGACCCAGAGGGAAAGGGAACGGATGCTCAGGTTGGCAGCTTCGTCTTCCACTTTTGGGTGCGGGTCTGCCTTGTCTTTTGAATCGGAAAGCTTTTTCCGTACCGGCAGCATCTTTCCAAGGACTACAGGCGCGGCAATGGTGACAAAAAACCAAAGAGTGGTAAGTACATTGTCCACAGCGACAGCGCTGGTGTATACGAGTCCCTGGTCCATTACCCGGTAGTGCAGGGCCACTGCATTGAAGTTGATACTGCCCCC